>NZ_BAAHSH010000027.1:0-90978 GCF_054660755.1 Faecalimonas hominis | reverse complement strand
TATGCTACTTTTCTTCTATTTTTTGGTGCAAAAACAATATGATACTTACAATTCCATTTTGTATGTGATAAACTATTACTATCCATCTGGATACCTCCTTTGTTTATTAATGCGGTTGGCGAACCTTGCATTAATTATAACACTGGAGGTTTTTTACTGTAAGCTGAAGCACCTCTATCTCACCTGCATAGCAGGTGGTTTATTTGTTTTCCAAAGTTCCGTTTTTCGGATCAGCGAAAAACTCCACAATGGCAAACAGGGCTTTACCCTAACAACTAAAATGGGAGCAGACTCTTTCTGCTCCCATTCTCATTTTATTCTCGTACAAAAACTTTCTCAATTTCTGCTATATACATTGTATGGTAGTCTTTCTCAGGATAGCACTTCCGTTCGGTTTCCCTGTCCAAAAAGCATTCCGGCTTCAATGTATCCGCATATAACTTTTTACAGACAAGAACAAGCTGTGCTTCCTTAAAAGCGATTGTTCCTTCCATTTCCATCGGAGTTAAGCCGCTTTCTTTTATCTTATCTCCGTCTTTTCCCGACACTCTTCCCAAATATGTCAGCGCATTGCGATATTGTTCAGAGAAAAATGTAAGGGTAAACTTCTCATTTCCGTCCACAAATTCCTTTGTATATCTCTGTGGGCGAATATAGACTGTCGCCACATTCTTATTCCAAAGAACGCCGACGCCTCCCCAACTCGCTGTCATCGTATTGTGTTTTTGGATATCTCCTGCCGTAATCAAAGTCCACTCTTTTCCTATTTTCGTAAATGGATTTATCTGCAGTTCATTTATTGCAATCTCTACAAACGCCATACTATTCCTTCTTTTCTTTGTTAACCGTTTACAATAACTTCTTTTAATGATAAGTCTTCATTTAACAACACAACATTTCCGACTTTACCCACTTTGATTGAACCGTATTTATCGTCCAAACCTACGCTTTTTGCCGGATTAATTGTCGCTGCTGCAATTGCAGTTTCCAACGGAATATCCATTTTCTGAACTGCAACTCTCACACAGTCCATCAGATTTGTAACAGAACCTGCCAAAGCACCGTCTGACACAAGAGTGGCCACATTGCCCTCTACTTTTACCGCCTGACCGCCAAGAGTATATTCTCCATCATCAAGACCTGTTGCACGCATGCTGTCACTGATTAAAACTACTCTGTCTTTAAACATATCAAATGTTGTTCTGACAACTGACGGGTGAATATGAACTCCGTCTGTAATCAACTCTACAAAACAATGGCTGCTGTCATGTGCCGCTCCGATAACTCCCGGTGCGCGATGTGTAAATGCAGGCATTGCATTGTATAAATGTGTTGCGTGGTCTGCCCCTAAATCGTATCCCTTTTTCGCAGTATCATAATCTGCCAATGTATGCGCAAAAGAAATATGTACTTCATCTTTCAGCGCTTCAATAAAGTCCATTGCTCCCTCTGCCTCAGGCGCAATGTCTACAAGACGGTATAAACCGTTTGCCGCTTCCTGCAGTCTGCGGAACATTTCCACATCAGGTTTTACAATATGCGTCCCCGCCTGAGCGCCCTTTTTCCCCGGTGAAATAAACGGTCCTTCCATATTAATTCCCGCAAGAACAGCGCCCTCTTCATTTTTATACGCACCTGCCGTCTTAGAAATATGCATCAACTCTTCTTCAGACAAAGTCATTGTTGCAGGAACCATCGTTGTAATTCCCTGTGACGCTTCGTATTTAGCAATCTCACGGATAGCCTCCTCTGTTCCGTCACAGAAGTCATGCCCTACTGCACCGTGAAAATGTACATCAACAAGTCCCGGAATTGCGTATCCGCCCTGTCCGTCTATTACTTCGTCCTGATTTGTCGCCGTATCCTGAAAAATACCGTTCTCAATAATGATTTCTCCCGGTTCAAATTTTCCTTCTTCCGTAAATACCTGTACGTTCTTAATAATCATTGTCTTCACCTCTACTGAGCCACTTTAGAATATGCTGCCTCATCACATACAACAGTTACGTCCGGGTGCATCTGCAAAATTGATGCAGGTACTTCAGGAGTAACCGGCCCGAAAAATGCTTTCTTAACAATCTCTGCTTTATCTTCGCCGCTTACTACAACAACGATTTTCTTTGCACTCATAATTGTTCCGATTCCCATTGTATATGCCTGTCTTGGAACATCATCTGCTGATGCAAAGAAACGTTTATTTGCTTCGATTGTACTTTCCTGTAAATCTACACAGTGTGTAATTTTGTCAAACTGTGGTGCAGGCTCGTTAAATCCGATATGTCCGTTGTGTCCAAGTCCTAATAACTGTAAATCTACTCCGCCAAGAGAAGCGATTAATTCTTCATAACGTGCACATTCTTTTTCAGCATCTGGTTCCATACCGTTTGGCACGTTTGTGTTTGCCTTGTCAATGTTGATGTGGTCAAAGAAATTATCGTTCATAAAGTAGTAATAACTCTGATCGTTATCTCTTGGAAGTCCTTTATATTCGTCAAGGTTTACTGATTTCACCTGCGAAAAATCAAGATCCCCTTCTTCATATCTTTTGATTAATTCTTTATATGTACCGATTGGTGAAGAGCCTGTCGCAAGCCCGAGAACACAATTTGGTTTCATAATAACCTGTGCTCCGATAACATTTGCTGCCTTTCTGCTCATTTCGTTATAATCTTTTGCTACACAAATTTTCATGTTTATTTCTTCCTTTCTACATATGCTGATTTTTACCGTTACTGAGTATCAGATAATACTCTTTATATATTACCACGTTATATGACGATTTTGTAGACTATTTAACTATTTCATTATCTTTTTTTATTTCTGTTCTGATATACTGTGAATTTGCTAAATTTTTAATTTAGCAAGTGCGTCTGCAAATGCGGTATTGACCGGCTCTTCTTTCTGTTGTTTCAGATATCGCTGTACGTCCTTTTTGCTGACTCCGGCCCCTTCTTTTTCTCTTCTCGCTTTAAAAACAGACATTTTTTCCTTATGCCCGCATACACATACAAACTGTTCTTCATCACCTTTTTTAATGATTTCCATTTTCTTGTGGCAATTCGGACATCTTGCATTGGAAAGTCTTGCAATTACTTCCTTGTGTCCGCACTCTCTGTCCTGACATACAAGCATTCTCGCATTTTTCCCGTTCACCGCCAGCATCGGCTTATTACATTTAGGACATTTCTTTGTCGTCACATTATCGTGTCGGAAATTCCCTTCCCCGTGTTTGATTTCCTCCACAATATCTTCCGTGTACGTTTCAATCTCCGTCATAAATGTTTCTTTCGCCAGTTCCCCTTTAGCAATGCGGGAAAGTTTCATCTCCCAGTCCGCCGTCAGTTCCGGCTTCTTTAATTCTTCAGGAACAAGCGACAATAACTGTTTCCCTTTTGACGTGAGATAAATTTCTTTTCCTTTTAACTCCATAAGGAATGTATTGAAAAGTTTATCAATAATATCAGCCCTTGTGGCTACCGTTCCAAGACCGCCGGTTTCTCCCAGCGTCTGCACTGCCTGTTTGTCTTTGGATTCCATATATTTTACCGGATTCTCCATAGCAGATAAAAGTGTTGCCTCCGTAAATCTTGCCGGCGGCTTTGTTTTTCCTTCCGAGGCGAATACTTTTTCTATCGCAAATGTACTTCCTTTTTCTATCTGCGGTAAAGACTGTTCAGACAACTCATCTTCCTGCTCTTCCTCATATTCATATACAGCCTTCCAGCCAATCTGTTGAACCGTTTTCCCTTTCGCCACAAAAGTCTCTTTCCTCACTTTCCCTTTTAATGTCGTCTGCTCATATACAAACGGGGGATAAAGAACACTCAAAAATCTTCTCACGACCAAATCATAAATTTTTCTCTCTTCATTTGTCATATGCTCCAACTGTACATACTGTTCCGTCGGAATAATGGCGTGATGATCGCTCACTTTTTTATCGTCCACAAAAGATTTATTCGTCTGAAGCGGTTTCATCAGAAGACTTCCCGCAAGTTTTTTGTACGGTCCTATGCCACAGGCACGCAGCCTGTCCTTAATCGTATCCACAATGTCCGTTCCGATATATTTCGAGTCCGTTCTCGGATACGTCAGTACTTTATGATTTTCATAAAGTCTTTGCATAATGTTTAACGTCTCTTTTGCAGAAAATCCAAATCTCTTGTTTGCATCTCTCTGCAGTTCAGTCAAATCATAAAGCCCCGGTGCAAAAGATTTTTTCGCTGATTTTTCCACCTGCTCCACCTGCAGTCCTGTATTTGCCACTCCCTTTTCCAGTTCTTCAATTCTCTCTTTGGAAAATGTGCGGTAACTTCCGGATTTCATGTCCTGCCATGTCCATTTAATCTTTCCTGCCTGAACCGTCAGCCCATAGTAAGTTTGAGGTTTAAATGTTCTGATTTCCTCTTCCCTCTTTGCAATCATGGCGAGAGTCGGCGTCTGTACACGCCCACAGGAAAGTTGTGCGTTATATTTACATGTCAATGCCCGTGTGGCATTGATTCCTACAAGCCAATCCGCTTCCGCACGGGAAACTGCCGCCATATATAAGTCATTGTACTTTCTTCCGTCCGAAAGATGGGCAAATCCGTCCTGAATGGCTTTATCCGTCACGGAAGAAATCCAAAGACGCTTAATCGGTTTATGGCAGTTCACCTTTGCAAGAATCCATCTGGCAACAAGTTCCCCTTCTCGCCCGGCATCTGTGGCAATAATAATATTGTCCACATCTTTCCTAAACAACTGCGTTTTCACCGCATTGTATTGTTTTGCAGTCTTTTTAATGACAACCAGTTCCATTTTCTTTGGCATCATCGGAAGAACGTCCATCTTCCATTCTTTAAATTTTTTGTCATATCCTTCAGGGTCTGCAAGGGTAACTAAATGTCCCAGCGCCCATGTTACAATATATTTTTCCCCTTCAATGGCACCCGAGATATTCTTTTTGCAGTGCAGCACCCTCGCAATATCTCTCGCCACCGACGGTTTTTCTGCTATAACTAATGATTTCATTTTTCTTTCCTATCCTTCAGTTTTTAATCTACTTTTTCTCTTCCGCAAGATAAGAAGCCCCCAATGCTCCGGCAAATCTTCCGAAAGCAGTCGGCGTGACTGCTGCTCCTAATTTCTTGGAGAGACGCTCCGCAAAATAAGCGCTGTGACTTAGTCCTCCTGTCAGAATGATTTTCTCAGCCAACGTCTGCCGTTGTGCCAATTGAGCCACCTTTGATACGACCGATTCAATCACACCCATGGCAATATCCTCCCTCGGCCGGCCTTCACCGATATAACTGATAACTTCTGATTCCGCAAACACCGTGCAAAGTGAACTGATCGGTATCATCTCCCCTGTTTTTGCCAGTTCAAATAACTCGTCGAGCGTGATACCTAAACGATTCGCCATAATTTCCAAAAACTTTCCTGTTCCCGCAGAACATTTATCATTCATCAGGAAATCCATAACCATACCGCCATTTACCTGAATAACCTTTGTATCCTGACCGCCCACATCAATAATTGTACAGTCGCCCTCTGCCAGTTCACGGCCACCTCTGGCGTGGCATGTGATTTCCGTCACAACTTTATCGGCAAAATCCACCGCCACCCGTCCGTAACCTGTTGCCACAACTCTCGTCTTTTCGTCCTCCACATCAATTCCTTCTTTTAACAGACGCTCCCGAATTGTCATCGTCGTTTCTTTGCTGCTCCACCCTGTAGGCAGAACAAAGTGCAACTCCTTCTCCCCACGTACAACTACTTTCGATGCAGTAGAACCTATATCTATTCCTACGTAATTCATCTTTTCGCCCCCTTAATTGTATCTGATTTCCATTAACATCAGGCCATGCGGCGGCGCTGTCACTCCCGCTGCCTTTCTGTTCTTCGCTTCCAAAATTTCTTTTACCTGCACAGGCTCATAAAACCCTCTTCCTACCCTGATAAGTGTTCCCACGATAATGCGAACCATATTATAAAGGAAGCCGTTCCCGCTAATCCGAATGGTAATCTCTTCGCCATTTTCCAAAATTTCCAATTCTTTTACCGTACGAACCGTACTTTCCACGTCCGTCTTAATGTTACAAAAACTGGCAAAATCATGCTCACCAATCAGATAAGATGCTCCCTCTCGCATCTTATCCAAATCCAATTCATAGGAAACAAAATAATTCGTCAGTCGCTTTGTCGGAATGGGAATTCTCGTATTTACAATATGATATCCATACGTCTTCTCACAATCGCAATATCTTGGGTGAAAATCTAACGGTACTTCCTCAGATTTTACTACCACAATATCTTCCGGCAAAATGCGGTTCACTGCCATTGCAACCCTCTCAGGTGGAATCGTTGTCTCCGTGTCGAACACCGCCACATTCCCCATGGCATGCACGCCTGAATCCGTACGGCTCGCTCCAATCACAACAATTTTCTCTCCCGTCAATTTACTTAACGCCTTATTTACTATCTCTTCTATCGTAATCCCATTCGGCTGAATCTGCCAACCGCAATAATTCGTGCCGTCATAGGCAATTGTCAACTTCACTCTTCTCATCTTCTACCTCAATTCTTCAAAAAGGGACAGGGCATTTCTCAATTGGGGACGTAGTAAAACTCAATTTTACTACGTCCCCAATTGACTAAAATTCACTAAAATATCCACACTCGGAAGGAGATATAGCGTCCCACCAGAACCATTACAACTATATATAGTATCGTTACCGCATAAGTAATGTAATCTCGTTTTTGATATACGAGCGGCTTCATTTTTGTTCTTCCTTCTCCGCCCTGATAGCATCTCGCTTCCATTGCCATTGCCAAGTCATTTGCCCGACGAAATGCAGATACAAACAACGGAACAAGAATCGGAATCATGTTTTTTGCTTTCTGAATGATGTTCCCGCCTTCTAAGTCCGCACCTCTTGCAATCTGCGCTTTCATGATTTTGTCTGTTTCTTCCAGTAAAATAGGAATAAACCGAAGTGCAATGGACATCATCATGGCAATTTCATGTACCGGCACTTTGATTTTGTTAAACGGTTTTAATAATTTTTCGATTCCGTCCGTCAGTTCATTTGGCGTTGTTGTCAGTGTCATCAGTGATGATCCGACAATCAGATAGATAAGACGGATTGCCATATATACCGCCGTGCGAAGTCCCTCGTCCGTAATTTTAAAAATCCAAAAGGATACAAGTACATTTCCCTGATTCGTCAAAAACAGATTAAACAAAACCGTAATCATCAGTAAAACGATAATGGGTTTCAATCCTTTTGTAATAAATTTAAACGGCACTTTTGATAATCTGATTACCGCAAATAAAAATACAGTGCAAAGAGCATATCCCAGCACACTTTTAAACAGGAAAAGTGAAATCAGGTAAAATAACGTACACATAATTTTTACTCGCGGATCAAGCCTATGCACAATGCTGTTTGCCGGATAATATTGTCCTATTGTTATATCTCTAATCATAATGCTTTCATTATCTCCTCTACCGCTTCCTCAATGGTTGTCGCCTCCGTACTTACCGCAAATCCTTTGTCTTTTAACGCATTCATCACATAAGTAACCTGAGGTGCCGACAGCCCTATCTGCTCCAGTTCTTTATAGTGGGAAAAAACTTCTTTCGGTGTTCCGTCAAACATTTTTTCACCCCTGTTCATCACGATAAGCCGTTCCACATATTTCGCAATATCTTCCATACTGTGTGATACGAGAACTACCGTCATATCTCCCTGTCGGTGTAACTCTGCGATTTGATCTAAAATCTCATCTCGTCCCTTGGGATCAAGACCGGCGGTTGGCTCGTCCAAAACGAGAACTTTCGGCTGCATCGCCAAAACACCTGCGATTGCCACTCGTCTTTTCTGTCCTCCGGACAAATCAAATGGCGATTGTCCATAATATTTTTCCGGAAATCCTACCGCTTCCAGCGCTTCTTTCGCCCGCTTTTCACATTCTTCCTTCGGAAGCCCCTGATTTTTCGGTCCGAAACAAACATCGGTCAGTACGTCCACCTCAAACAATTGATGCTCGGGATACTGAAAAACAAGTCCGACTTCATTTCTCAGATTCCTCATGGAATATCCTTCCGCATACACATCTTCACCGTTGAAATAAAATTTTCCGTCCGTTGCCCTGATTAAACCATTCAAATGTTGAATCAGCGTCGATTTTCCCGAACCGGTATGCCCGATAATTCCCACAAACTGCCCGTGAGGGATTTCCAGTGAAACATCTTTTAACGCCTGTTTCCGATAAGCTGTCCCCTCTCCGTATATATAATTGATATGCTCTAATTTAATTGACATAATGCCTCCACCAACTCTTCTGTCTTAAGAATATCCTTCGGAAGTTTTACTCCTCTTTTTCTTAATTCATGTGCCAACATTGTTACCTGCGGAACGTCTAGTCTGTGTTTTTTCAACTCGTCCACCTGCGAAAATATTTCTCTCGGCGTCCCGTCCATGACAACACGCCCCTGTTCCATGACAAATACTCTGTCTGCTCCGATAACCTCTTCCATATAATGTGTAATCAAAATGACCGTTACCTTTTCTCTTTTGCGAAGTTCCTCAACCGTACGCAAAACTTCTTTTCTTCCAATCGGATCCAGCATTGCCGTAGGTTCGTCTAACACAATACATTTCGGACACATGGCAATCACACCTGCAATGGCTACACGCTGTTTCTGTCCGCCTGACAGTTTATTCGGTGAATGGTGTCGGTATTCCGTCATACCGACTGCGTGAAGACTTTTATCCACCCTCTGCCATATTTCCTCTGTGGGAACTCCCAGATTCTCAGGCCCGAATCCCACGTCTTCCTCCACAACCGTCCCGATAATCTGGTTGTCCGGATTTTGAAAGACCATTCCTGCCGACTGACGTATCTCCCAAAGTTTATCTAAATCCTTCGTATCTTTTCCGTCAACCCACATTGTTCCTTCCGTAGATGTTAAAATAGCATTGATATGTTTCGCCAATGTAGATTTTCCCGAACCGTTATGTCCGAGAATCGCAATAAACTGCCCCTCTTCTATATTCAAGTCCACGCCGTCAATTGCACGGTGCTTTCCAATGACATTTCCTGTTTCGTCTAATTTATCATATTCAAACACAAGATGTTTTGTTTTTATCATGCTCATACGCAACCCTCTTTTCGTCTTGTCACTGTGTGTTATTGTACTTCATCTCACTTTATTTTGCAATAATCTGCTCTCTGCTTCGGCTTTCTCTATTCACAACAATAATTCCCGCACAAACACATAGCAATGCAAGTATATTCTTGATAGAAAAGATTTCTTCTCCCAAAAAGATCCCTGACAGCAGTACGCCAAAAATAGGAATACTGAATCCGAAAATTGCAACTTTGCTTACCGGATTATACTTCAGCAATACCGTCCACAGACTAAATGCTATCGTAGAAAGCAATGCCATATAGAGCAGTAATACAGTAGATTTTACCGTAAAGTTTGTAATACTGCCCCCTGCAAATATACCAAGAAGAGTTAAAACCGCCCCGCCAAACAGCAATTGATACGCCGTTAATGTCATCGGCTTTTCTCTATGTGAAATCAATTTCAACGTCACCGAACTCGTTCCATATGCGATAGAACAAAGCATCACCATTCCTTCTCCCTGCAGAGAAAATCCACTTCCCCACGCTCCCGGTGACAGATTGATGAAAATAACTCCCGCAAATCCTACAACACAGCCCAGCGCCTTTCTCCACGTCATTTTTTCTGCCGGAATAAGCATCGTTGCAACGATAATTGCAACAAATCCGTTTGACGCATTGATGACAGAGCCTTTTGCTCCCGTTGTATTTGCCATTCCTATATAAAAGAAAAGATATTGTACCGTTGTCTGAAGTAATCCCTGTGCAAATACATAAGGAATTGAAGATTTCTTCAGCGTAACAAATCGCTTTTCGTATATGCAGGCCAGCAAAAATGTTAAAACTCCCGCCAAAAAGAATCTGTATCCCGCAAATAAAATCTGACTTCCCACCATCTTAATCTCAAATAACTCATATCCTATTTTCACTGCCGGAAACGCACTTCCCCAAAGTGCACAGCAGATAAGCGCCAAAATCGCAACGACACTTGTCTTTCTCATTGTTTTTTCCATTTTCTCACACTCCATTTTTTCATGTCTCTATTGTAACGAAGTTTCTCCCATTCGTAAAGTAAAAACCGTACGTTGACAAAATATTTCTCCCCCATTACAATAGGATATAACATTATTTTTTCAGAAGAAAGGAAGTAATCAAATGGCAAATCCAATCGTAACATTTGAAATGGAGAGCGGAGATATACTCAAAGCAGAATTATATCCTGAAATTGCTCCGAATACAGTAAATAACTTTGTATCCCTTGTAAATTCCGGATATTATGACGGATTAATTTTCCACCGTGTTATTCGTGGCTTTATGATTCAGGGCGGTTGTCCTGACGGAACAGGAATGGGTGGTCCGGGATACACAATCAAAGGAGAATTTAATCAGAACGGATTCTCAAATCATTTAAAACATGAACCGGGCGTACTTTCCATGGCTCGTGCAATGCACCCTGATTCTGCAGGTTCACAGTTCTTTATCATGCACGAAACTTCTCCTCACTTAGACGGCTCTTACGCAGCATTCGGTAAAGTGACGGAAGGAATGGATATTGTAAATAAAATTGCGGAAACAGCAACAGATTACAATGACAGACCATTGGAAACACAGAGAATGAAAACAGTAACAGTGGAAACATTCGGAGAAAATTATCCTGAACCGGACAAAATGTAATGACAGGCGGCAAATTTGCCGCCTTTTTTAGAAATTGGAGACGTTATGCTTGTTTACTTAGAAATGCTTGAAACACCGGAGGAAAAACTAAAATTTGAACAGTTGTATTTCCTCTACAGAGATAAAATGTACGCTGTCGCATTTAAAATTTTACATAATGAAAATGATGCAGAGGACATTGTCCATGAGTCCTTCAAGGCGATTATTGAAAATTTTGAAAAAATAAATGATATTTCCTGTCACAAAACATGGAACTACATTGTTACTATTGTAAAGAACAAATCGTTTACACTTTATCAGAAGAAAAAACACCATGAAACTTCTGCCTACGAAGACTGGGTTGAGGTGAAAATGGATTTTACACCGGAAAAGGTAACGGAAGAACGGGAAATTGCGGAAATTCTTGCAGAATTAATTCGCAGCCTGCCTTTTCCTTATAAGGAAGTTTTATACCTACAATATTACAATGCACTTTCCGGTGAGGAAATCGCTAAATTTATCGATAAGACACCTGCCCACGTCCGCAAAATCTCCCAGCGGGCAAAGGCAATGTTAAAAGAGGAGTTATTAAAAAGAGGGATTCAAAATGAATGATAAATTATTAGAAAACGCCGTAAAAATTGCTGTTGAAAAGGATTACAAAAAAGAGGTAACCGATTTTTCAGAGAGAGATAGTCATACATTTCCCCCTGCTTTCGAAGAAAAAATGCAGCCTCTTCTACATCGGGAATCTCCTATTCGATACCGCAAACGTTTAAAATTCCGTTATCTTCTCGTGGCAATCCTCGTTCTTCTTTTCGGCGGAATGACCGTCCTCGCCAATCCGGATATTCGGGAACGTATCGGAAAATATTTTGAACAGTTATTTGACGACCACACAGACGTATCATTTGACGCTCCTGAAAATCATAAGGAAAAAGAGTTTGTGAAAGTGAAACCGACCTACATTCCGGAGGGGTGTACGTTGGTAGACGCAGAATATGATTCCACTTTTGAAACTTATAGTCTAATATATGAAGATAAAAATGAAAGAACCTTCTATTACGAACAATCTTCTGTAAAATTTTTTGAAGATTCCTCTGTTTCGATTTCATCTGATGGAACACCCGCTAAAAAAATTGACATTAGTGGATTCCCATGTTATTTGCTATCTGATGAATATGGATTTCATACTCTCATGTATATTACTGACAATTATGTTTTCCAAGTTGGCGGTGAAAGTAGTTCTGAAGAACTTATAAAAGTTATAAAAAGTTTAAGAAAGGAGTAAATTTATGAAACTATCTCTAAAAACTTACAAACCTTTGGTACTTATTTGGGAAATCATGTGTATTCTTTCTTGGTGTAAAGCCATTTTCTTACCCGCCAAAATTGAATACAACTACAGCGGTGTATTTTTTGCACTTAATTTCATCTATTGCGTTTACAGTATTGTTTTGATTTGGCTGATGCCTAAAGATTTTACGCTTTCTTCCAAACAGAAAATTGCTGCCAGCATACTTATGCTCGGATTGTTTATCAGCATTTTTTTCTAAATCTAAAAAATTTTTAAAATTTTTTGTCACATTTTCCTCCTTGGATTGTTACTAATTATATAAAACAATTTGAGGAGGATTTTTTATGAAAAAGAATACACAACTCACCATTCCTTAAGGATTACTTAACTTTTGGAAATAACTTCCGTATCCATTGACAACACAATGAACACCTAATACACTAAACTTACTAGAGGAGGGCTGGATATGACAATACCCAAAAAACCTTTTCGATTTTTAAGAATTATTGCAATTATAATGACGTTTATCTTTTGGGCAAATATGTTTTTCGTCCCTGATGAAATTTTAGTCACATATAATACCGGCTTTTTTATATTTGACATTACATATTTCGTACTGGCTTTTATTGTTTCATACTTTGAACCAAAAGATTATCATGTACCTAAAATCGAAAAATTGATTGGATTTATTATGATTATTGTAATTATTGTAAAACTTTTCTTTTTTTCATAAAAAATGTCGGGAGGGGATACTTTGACGTTAAAACAAAAATCTCGACTGCGTTTTTATTTTCTTATATGCTGCCTCTCTTTCTTTTACGGTGTCCATACTGTAGAAAAACTGTTTTACCATGCCAGTGGAATTTAAAGACTTATTATTGTGGCAACTGTGGAAACAAAATTTCTTCCACATTGAATTAAAAAGTTAAAATATTTAAAAGAGGGAACATTTATGATGGATTTTTTTAATGATGTACTATTTGATTTGATTATGTTTGCAAAGTCACTTCCTGCATTTTTAATCACAATAATCGTATTATACTTTGTGATTAAATCTGCTGTTAAGAAAGGACTGCAGGAGTATCATGACTCTCTAGAAAAGAAAAACGATTAAACTATTTAAGCAAAACTTTGCAGGAGGATTTACCTATGACTCTGTCAACAAAGCAATTTAACGTTTTGAAAATCATTTGGTTTATGATGACCTTTGTCCTTGCATACATGATGTTTGCTTTACCTAAAGGAGTTAATCATAGTGCTTCGACTTCCGTATTTGATACAGCACAGTTCATCTTCACCTGTATCCTTGTCAAATTAAGACCGAAAAACTATGAATTTTCACTTGTTGAGAAAGGGATTGTTATCTTCATTATCATTACAATGATTATCTCCCTTTTCTAACTTTATTTACACGAACGAAGAAAAGGGGGGATTTTATGCTTATGTCCATTGTACTTATTTTTCTAAACTTTGCGTTATTTTTTAAAAGCCTTTGGAATTGGTTCGCTCTTACAGGTATCGACTCCAATATGATTTCTTTATTTGCTTTGTTATGGTGCATTATTATCGCATTTGTTCCTGCTGCCTACTGTGCCGAGCGGGAAAAACAATATTTAGAGGCATCTGTCAACCGTAAAAAGCAAATCATCATTCTCTGCATATTTGCCTTTATTGTTGCAGGACTTTATGTATAAATGAGGTGAATAAAATGACTAAGAAATTTTTTGTTTTACTTGTTTGCAGTATGGTTCTAACCGGTTGCGCATCTTCCAAACAGGAAAACACACAGAAACAGGAGTTTGTTCGTGAGGAATCTTCGCTGATAAATTCCCCTGAGATAATGAACTACAAATATCGTGTCAAACTGACCGGAAAAAGTAATAATGCAAAGCAAAAAAGTTATTATACTGTACTGACAAATGATAAATCACTTACATTTGAAACTGTTGATCGGAAATTTTGGAGCAGTTCAATCGAAGACAAAAACGACTTTTATATTGTAGCACATGGAATAGCAGAATAGAAGGAGGGGCGAAATCCCCTCCTTTATCGTTGTATAAATACATATTTTTTCTCATTTGACATACTTTCTTCAAATTCATAGTCATTCCAGTCAAACGCTTTGATTTGTTCCGGCTCGTCAATTCTGTTTTTTGCGATAAACCGTACCATTTGCCCTCTCGCTATTTTTGCCGAAGTGGTAATTGTACGCAGTTTCCCCTTACGATATGTCAAAAATTCCACATCAATAAACTTATCATACTTAGCATATTTCCGAATCGCCTTTGCATATTCCTCCGATGCCAAGTTTAACACAATCTGATTTTCCCTATAAACTTCCTTATACAACAAATCTCCCCAAAACTGATACAAACTCTTGTCATCTATTTTCAATTTACATTGCATTTCCAACCGATACGGTAAAATTTCATCTAACGGTCTGACTGCTCCATAGCAGGCGCTTAAAATTCGCAAGTGCATATTGATAAACTCCATTTCCTCCACCGAAAATGTTTCCGCGTCTATATTTTTAAACACAAGACCGTCATAGGTCAAAATCGCAGGTGTTCCTGCCTTATGCAAATCAAAATTTTGTATGTCCATAAACGCCTGTACCGCCAGTTTTTCATTGATTTTCATTAAAGTTTCCAATTCGTAAGGCTGATATTTCTTTAACTCTTTGATGATTTCTTCTGTTTCTTCGGGAAATGCAGTTTTGCTCAGCGATAGGTCATCTCTTTTTCGTATTTTCATATTTTTTGCAGGTGAAATAATTGTCAGCATTTTTCTCCTCCTTTTCTGTGACATTATTATACTGTTTTTATCATATATTTGTCAAAAAATAAACGTTTCTTGTCCCTATTATCTAATTATGATATACTAAGAAAAACGTACTGATTACAAAGGATTACACCTGCGTAAGAAGGCATAACATTTCGATTTCAAGGGGATTTTCTACCCTTTTTTATGTGTGCCTTCCGGCACTTTTCTTTTGTAATCCCACTGTAAAAGGAGGCTTTATGAATACAAGAATTGCACTTATCGGCATTATTGTCGAGAGTAATGAGTCTGTAAGCGAACTCAATCGGCTGTTAAGTGAATACAGCCAATACATTATCGGACGTATGGGGATTCCATATCGCGAGAAAAATATTTCCATTATCAGCGTGGCTATTGACGCACCGAATGATATTATCAGTTCACTTTCAGGAAAACTAGGAATGCTTTCGGGCATCAATACAAAAACAACCTACGCAAAAACATCAGTTTAAGAGGAATTTATGAAACAACTTATTCAAAAATTAAAAGAAACACAGACGTTGACAAAAGAGGAATGGATAAGTCTTATTGACAATCGCACACCCGAACTGGCAGAATATCTTTTTTCAGAGGCACGGGAAGTACAGAAATTTTATTACGGAAATAAAGTATATATACGGGGACTGATTGAATTTACAAATTTTTGTAAAAACGACTGCTTTTACTGTGGAATCCGCAAAAGTAACGGAAATGCCTGCCGCTACCGTTTGACAAAGGAAGAGATTTTGGAATGTTGCCGGATCGGTTATCCGCTTGGATTTCGCACATTTGTCCTGCAGGGCGGCGAGGACGGTTACTTCACGGACGCAAAAATGACGGACATCATTTCGTCCATAAAATCAGTTTATCCGGATTGTGCCATCACTCTGTCTGTCGGTGAAAAATCTTATGACAGTTACAAGGCATTTTTCGATGCAGGCGCTGACCGCTATCTTCTTCGACACGAAACATATGTGTCCGAACACTACAAAAAATTACACCCGCATACACTCAGCGCCAAAAAACGTCAGCAGTGCCTGTGGGACTTAAAAGACATTGGCTATCAGGTCGGAACCGGATTTATGGTTGGTTCGCCTTATCAGACAACCGAAAATCTTGCGGAAGATATGCTGTTTTTAAAGAAATTAAATCCGCAGATGGTGGGCATCGGACCATTTATCCCCCACCACGATACACCATTCAAAAGTTCTCCACAGGGAAGTCTTGAACTTACCCTGTTTATGCTGGCATTAATCCGACTTATGCTGCCTAAAGTACTTCTCCCTTCCACGACTGCGCTTGGAACAATCGCCCCCGACGGACGGGAACAGGGAATCCTTGCGGGAGCAAATGTAGTGATGCCAAATCTTTCCCCGCTAAGTGTGCGAAAAAACTATCTGCTCTACGATAACAAAATCTGTACGGACAGTGAAGCAGCCGAGGGACTTGAACAACTTACGACACAAATTCAAAAAATCGGATATGAAATCAGCGTTTCCAGAGGGGATTCGCTCAATTAATGAAAGGAGTTTACCATGTACAATATTTTATCTGAGAATCCGGAAGAATTTATTAACCACGAGGAAATTCTCGACACATTAGATTTTGCCGGGAAAAACAAACATAATGTGGAACTCATCAATCAGATTATCGAGAAAGCAAAACTTCGCAAAGGTCTTACACATCGAGAGGCGTTAGTATTGTTAGACTGCGATATTGAAGAAAAAAATCAGGAAATTTATGCTCTTGCTGAGCAGATCAAAAAGGATTTCTATGGAAACCGTATCGTTATGTTTGCCCCGCTTTACCTTTCTAACTATTGCGTAAACGGCTGTACATACTGCCCTTATCATATGAAAAATAAACATATTGCGAGAAAGAAACTGACACAGGAAGAAATCCGAAAAGAAGTGATTGCCCTTCAGGATATGGGACACAAACGCCTTGCTTTGGAGACAGGTGAAGACCCTGTGAATTCTCCGATTGAATATGTACTTGAATCCATTAAAACCATTTACGGCATAAAACATAAAAACGGTGCAATCCGCCGTGTCAATGTAAATATTGCCGCAACTACAGTGGAAAATTACCGCAAATTGAAAGAAGCCGGAATCGGCACTTACATTCTCTTTCAGGAAACGTATCATAAAGAAAGTTATTTGCAACTTCACCCGACCGGACCGAAACATGATTACGATTACCACACAACCGCTATGGACAGGGCGATGCAGGGCGGCATTGATGATGTTGGAATTGGCGTTCTCTTCGGTTTGGACAAATACCGCTATGAACTGGCAGGTCTTTTGATGCACGCGGAACATTTGGAAGCAGTTTTCGGAGTAGGTCCGCATACTATCAGTGTTCCTCGTCTCCGCCATGCAGACGATATCGACGCAGATTCTTTTGACAACGGAATTGACGATGATACTTTCGCCAAAATTGTTGCCTGTATCCGTATTGCCGTACCATATACGGGAATGATTATTTCCACAAGAGAAAGCAAGGCCTGTCGCGAGCGTGTTCTTCATTTGGGTGTATCCCAAATTAGCGGCGGTTCTAAGACAAGTGTGGGCGGCTACGCTGAACCGGAACCTGACGACAATAAATCCGAGCAGTTTGATGTCAGCGATACAAGAACATTGGACGAAGTTGTGAAATGGCTTATAGATTTGGGATATATCCCTAGTTTCTGCACTGCCTGCTACCGCGAAGGGCGAACCGGCGACAGATTTATGTCTCTTTGTAAAAGCGGACAGATTCAAAACTGCTGCCAGCCAAACGCACTGATGACATTAAAAGAATATCTTATGGACTATGCTTCTGAGGCAACAAAAAAAGTAGGGGAAAATGTTATTCAGGAAGAAATCGGCAAAATTCCAAATGAAAAAGTCCGTCAGGTTGTCATTGAAAATTTAAAAGCCATTGCAAATGATAATCGAAGAGATTTCAGATTCTAGGAGGAATTATATGAGTTTAAACAGCACTCCTTCTGCAAACCGAATCCACATCGGCATTTTCGGAAGAAGAAATTGTGGAAAATCCAGTTTAATCAACGCATTAACCGGACAGGCACTCTCCATTGTGTCCGACACAAAGGGAACAACTACCGATCCTGTCTTAAAGGCAATGGAACTTCTTCCCATTGGGCCTGTCGTATTTATCGACACTGCCGGTCTTGACGATGAGGGGGAACTGGGGCAGTTACGTATTACAAAAACATATCAGATGTTGAACAAAACCGACATTGCCCTGCTCGTTATAGACAGTTCTGTCGGAATGACCGTGGAGGACGAAAACATTTTAAAAAAAATTCAGGATAAGCAGATTCCATATCTGATTATCCACAATAAATGTGATTTGCCGGAAAAATCTACACTTTCCCTCGCGGAACATACTGAACATACTATAGAAATAAGCGCAAAAACTGGTTTTCACATACGGGAATTAAAGGAGAAAATTTCCACTCTTCTTCCCAAAGACGTAAATGGAACTCCAATTGTAAGTGACTTAATCTCACCTAATGATTTTGTTGTCCTTGTTGTACCGATTGATTCCTCCGCTCCGAAAGGACGGCTTATTTTACCGCAACAACAGACCATTCGGGATATTTTGGACGCCAATGCCGTTTCCATTGTCGTCAAAGATACGGAATTAAAAGAAACTCTCGAAAATTTAGGAAAAACACCCCGACTTGTCATTACTGACAGTCAGGCATTTAAACAGGTGTCGGAAATTGTTCCGAAAAGTGTTTTACTGACTTCTTTCTCTATTTTATTCGCCAGATATAAAGGAAATTTGGACACGGTAACTCAGGGAGCATTTGCCATTGACCAACTGAAAGACGGAGATACCGTGCTGATTTCCGAGGGCTGCACCCACCACCGCCAATGCGGGGATATAGGAACGGTAAAACTGCCAAATTTATTGAAAAAATATACGCAAAAAAATTTGCACTTTGTATTCACAAGCGGGGAAGAATTTCCTTCCGATTTAACAAAATATCATCTGATTATCCACTGCGGAGGCTGTATGTTAAATGAGCGGGAAATGAAATACCGCCTTCGCTGTGCCAAAGATATGAATGTTCCAATAACCAATTATGGTATTGCCATTGCAAAAATGAACGGAATTTTAGAAAGAAGTTTAGAACCCTTTACACACAGATAGAAAACCTTTACAATATAGGTATTATCCAAACTACACTTAAAGGAGACGAGTCTGAATAACAATGATGCCCACTGCCTGCATCACAAAAAACATCGGTACACCAATATAAAACTTTGCTTTCTTTGTCTTATGATGAAATATATACATTCCAAGAAACGCCCCTATGGAACCTCCCGCTAAAGCCACACCTAAAAGTGTCGCTTCAGGGATTCTCCATTTGTGGCGTTTCGCCTTTTGTTTATCTAACCCATATAATAAAAATGTCATTATATTTATCGCACATAAATAAATAATTATATTTGTCATTTTAATACCTCCCTAACCATGATATAATAAGAAGAATAAATTTGTAAATATATCAGGAGGAATGTTATGAATTTTCTAAGCATTTTCGATGTGATAGGTCCAAATATGATTGGTCCGTCCAGTTCACACACCGCAGGTGCAGTTGCCATTGCACTTCTTGCACGAAAGATGTTTGCTCAGCCAATCGATAAAGTCACCTTTACACTATATGGTTCTTTTGCCAAAACTTATCGCGGCCACGGAACAGATAAAGCATTATTGGGAGGCACTTTAGGCTTTTCTACAGATGACGAAAGAATTCGGGACGCTTTTACGATAGCCGACCGTGAAGGATTGGAATACCATTATATTATTGATGAAGAGACAATGACAGAACACCCAAATACTGCTGATATTGTATTGGAAAATAAAGCGGGACACATTCTTTCCATTCGCGGAGAATCTATCGGCGGAGGAAAGATGAAGATTGTCCGTATTAATAATATTGACGTAGAATTTACCGGCGAATATAGCACATTGATTGTACAACAGACTGATAAACCGGGAGTAGTTGCCCACATCACACAGTGTTTAAGTGAGGAGAACGTAAACATTGCATTTATGCGTCTGTTCAGGGAAGATAAAGGCGCTACCGCATTTACCATTGTGGAATCTGATGAGAAAATTCCGGAAGAAATTTTAGATAAAATCCGGGTAAATGAGCATGTAAAAGATTTAATGCTCATTCAGATGTAGGAGGATATGAAAATGGATTTTTTAAATGGACAAACTTTATTAAACTTATGTGAAAAAGAACAGATTTCCATCTCCGCCGCCATGAAAGAACGTGAAATCACTATGGGAACTCTTTCGTCCGCAGAGGTAGATGATAAATTGACTGAAGTGCTTACAATTATGAAAAATTCTGCCCACAAACCGATACAAAATCCGGGGAAATCTATCGGTGGTCTTATCGGTGGAGAGGCAAAACAGGTTGCAGACCATGCTAAAACAAATGCAAGCGTGTGCGGCTCCATGTTATCGAAAGCCATTTCCTACAGTATGGCTGTTTTGGAGGTCAACGCATCTATGGGGCTGATTGTCGCTGCACCGACTGCAGGCTCATCGGGTGTTATTCCGGGAACATTACTTGCTCTTCAGGAGGAAAAGGAATTGTCAGACTCCACGCTTTATAGCGGGTTGTTAAACGCCAGCGCCATCGGATATATTTTAATGCGAAATGCTTCCGTTTCCGGTGCAGAAGCCGGCTGTCAGGCAGAAGTCGGCGCTGCCTCTGCGATGGCTGCCTCTGCGGTAGTTGAAATGATGGGCGGCACTCCCGAGATGTGCCTGACTGCTGCCGGCATTGCCCTTTCAAATCTGCTCGGGCTTGTATGCGATCCAATCGCAGGGCTTGTGGAATCTCCTTGTCAGAGCCGAAATGCAATTGGAGTTGCCAATGCGATCACTTCCGCAGAACTTGCACTCAGCGGTGTTACACACCCTATTCCGTTTGACGAAATGGCAGAAGCGATGTTCCGCGTTGGAAAAAGTCTTCCGTTTGAACTTCGAGAAACTGCTATGGGAGGCTGTGCAGGTACACCGACAGGCTGCAGTTTGGGCTGTGGTATTTGTAAATAGTCAAATAAAAACAAGGTCTGTTTCCATTCTATCTAAACGAAACAGACCTTATTCTATGGGATATAAAATCCATAATGAACATTTCCATTATCCCATGTGGCAATCACTTCATATATATATGTCTTTTTTGCTCTTTTTATGTAGGCGGTATTTCCGTCCAGTGTTACCCTCACGCGCTGCCCGTAAGAATTTTGTTCCTTCGCTGTGTCGAGCGGCCATCTTCTCACTTTGACATGATTTGGTTCAGCAGAGAAAATCAATTTTAAGTCCGAATTTTCTCCATCGCAAATCACATCTGCCAATCCTTCTTTATCCGAAAGAGAAAGATTTTCTACTGTCTCCACCTGCTCATTTCCACTGCTGTCCTCATATTTCCACTCATAATTTCCCTCTGTTGCGGCGGTTGTCACAAGAGCATCTTTCTGCATATTTTCAATATCCAGATACGGAATATCTGCTTTGCCCGGTTTCTGTGCAAATTTGGCAACTTCCTTCTCATATTTTTTCGTATCTTCCACTGTTCCCTTTTTTACACGAACCATTTTCGTCACGCCCGGATATTGCCCCGGATATGATTCAAGCATTTTCCCGTCACCATAACAGGCAATGATATCTCCCGCACTCAAATCTTTTTGTTTCATCTTTTTATCATTCGTATCATACAGTTTGTCTTCCGGAATGATTGCATAAAACGGAGATTCCGTACTTGTGTCGAAAAAGATATAACCGTCTTCTCCAAATGGAACGTACATCGCCTCGATTGGTTTATGATTATCTTTTGTACTATTTTGTTTTTCTTTTTTTTCTTCCTTTTTGCACGCTGCTAAACAAACACAGAAAAGTACTAATATAAATAGTAAACTTATTCCCGCTTTCTTTCTCATACTGTAATTCCTTCCAACACTTCTCCTATTGGTTTTTGTATACACAAATCTGCCTGCTCATCTCTCGGTGTGGCGCTCTTATTAATAACAACAAGATGCTTTCCCCTGAAATAATCAATAAAACCTGCCGCCGGATAGACAACGAGGGAAGTTCCTCCGATAATCAGCATATCCGCCTGGGCAATCTCTCTCACGGACTGCTGAATAACCTCACTATCCAAACTTTCTTCATAGAGTACCACGTCCGGCTTTATTGTTCCACCACATTCACAGATAGGAATTCCTTCCGATTCCTTCACATATTTTGCACCATAAAATTTCCCGCATCTCTGACAATAATTGCGATGAATACTTCCGTGTAGTTCCAAAACATTTTTACTTCCTGCCAGTTGATGTAAGCCGTCAATATTTTGCGTGATAACGGCACTTAATTTTCCCTTTGCTTCCATTTCTGCCAGTTTTAAATGTGCTTTATTCGGTTTTGCATCTAGGAACATCATTTTCTCTTTGTAAAATTCATAAAACAATTCCGGTTTCTTCTGAAAAAATGTGTGACTTACAACCTGTTCCGGAGGATAAGCATATTTTTCCTGATAAATGCCGTCACTGCTGCGAAAATCAGGAATATTACTCTCCGTAGATACTCCCGCCCCTCCGAAAAATACAATTCGATGACTGTCATCTATCATTTTTTGAAGCAGTGATAACTTTTCCATTAGAAAACCTCCTTCTTATATACTTCTCCTTCTAAGTTTTTCCACAAATATACATTGTCTTCTATTATCATATAACTATGTTCTGAATTTTCCTTCGGAATGGATATCGAACCCGGATTCAAATAAATGTATTTTCCAACCTGCTCTCCTGCCGGCACATGGAAATGTCCGTTTAACAAAATATCTCCCTCTTTTAACATAGGAAGATTGTCTCTGTTAAACTGATGTCCGTGTGTGGCAAAAATCGTTCTGTCATTAACGGAAAGAATGGCATAATCTGCCAAAATAGGAAATTCCAGCACCATTTGGTCGACTTCCGTATCACAATTTCCTCTGACACAGAGCAGTTCCTCTTTCATGTTATTTAACATTTCAATTACCTTTTTCGGCTGATATTCTTTCGGCAAATCATTTCTGGGACCGTGATATAAAATATCACCTAGGAGTAACAATCTGTCCGCTTTTTCCCTTTGAAATGCGTCTATCATTTTCTCGCAATAATATGCTGAACCGTGTATATCTGATGCAATCATTAACTTCATTTTTCTGTCCTCTTTCTTTGTTCCAATCTCTACCTTAACTGTAACATAAATTGACCTAAAGGCTCAAGGACTTTTAGTTTTTAGAGGAAGGAATTAATATATTTTTCCAATATAATTATATCGTACTCTTCATTATGGCAAAATTCCTATTTCTCCATTTTATAAAAAAAGCAATACTTAAAACAAATGGAATAACAGTCACTAAATGTAGCAAAACAGGATTTATGATAATCCAATATTTCAAATACGATATAAATGCTCTATCTCCCAACCAATTCATATCAAAATAAAGTACATTTATAATTAAAAATAATAGTCCTGTAAAAAGGCTTATTAAACACCAACGAAAATTTTTTCTTCTTTCTTCCAGCAACCTGCTATTTTTTATTATTGTATCTTTAACATCAATACTCTCCTTCAATAACTCATCTGTAGAAACCTGATACAATTTGCTTAACAAAACTAAATTATCAAGGTCTGGTGCTCCTTTGCCGGTTTCCCATCTCGAAATAGACTGTCGTATGATATTTAATTTTTCCGCCACATCTCCCTGAGATAATCCCAGCCTCTCTCTATTTTCCTTTAATCGTTCTGCAAGTCCCATATACTTTCCTCCTTTGTCTGTTTATGCCATGATTATAAGGTAACACACCTGTTACATCAATGCTCAATCATGTTACAAATACGCAACGATTCGTTGCATTTCTCTCGTTTTGTTATATAATAAAGACAATTCCAAAAGAAAAGAGGTTCATATGCAAATCATACTTCGCGATTATCATATAACAGACAAAAAATATTTAGCATTATTATTTTACCAAATACAACAAAAAGAATTCTCATGGATTGACAAAAACACGCTATCTCTAACTGATTTTGAACGTTCTACTGAGGGTGAACGTATTTTTGTCGCTGAAGTCAATGGAAAAATTGCAGGTTTCATATCCGTATGGACGCCCGATAAATTTATCCACAATTTGTTTGTTGTAAAAAATTTTCGCCACCTTCATATTGGTCAGGCACTGATAGAAAAAGTTCTTCTCACTTTCGGAAAACCTCTTACACTGAAATGTATCGCTCAAAATAAAACCGCACTACAGTTTTATCTTTCTCACGGCTGGATAATACAGGAAGACGGTATTTGCGATGAAGGCACTTATTATCTGATGATATTAGAATAATTTAGCGCTTCCATGCCATTTCGTATTCTTTCTCCCCCGTATTTTCATCTATATTTTCACTCGTTATCTGAAAGCCTTCTCTTTCATAAAATTGTATTGCCCGTACATTTTTCTGATACACACTTAACTTTAAAAATGTTTTTCTTTCCTTCACGAAATCCAGTAACTGTCTGCCGATTCCGCATGACTGTACCTTGTCACAAACAAAAATTCCTTCTATGTAGTTGTCGTCTAAGCCTACAAACCCCTCTATCTTTTTTGATGTTTCCCCTTCGTAAACATAAATTTCTGCCTGTAAAAACATTTCTTTCACAAGAGTAAAGTTACTTTCCCAGTGTTTTGCCGGAACAAAATTGTGCGCTTTTATATTGGTATCCAGCCAGATTTCTGCCACACTGTCTACATCTGTTTTTTCTAAATTTCTAATCATACTACATTTCCGCTTTCTTTTTTCGCTTTCTTATCCATACTCCCAAATATCCCAACAAAACAATTATTGAACAAATACTTGTTATTCCGTATATCCTTCTCTGTTTTGCAACATAACTTTTGGCTGTCTGCTCCGGTTCTACGGTAATATATTTCCCTTCTTTTTTAATGGACAGCACCCGCCGTTTCACTTCTCTGCCCTCAGATATTTTCTTTTGCCCAACTCCTCTTGAAGATACTTCTTCTTTCCATTTGTATCCCGTTCCACCGGTTTCCCTGTAATAGAGATAATACACTGTTTTTGTCGGGTGAAGACGTCCCTGACGTCCACCGGCAGTATTTTTCACCTGAGTTGGCAATACCCTGTATGGTGAAAAAGTATATACACCCTTATCCTCATATACTGTAGCCGGACGTATCGCAAAAAATCTTTGCGCTCCTATGTATAGACACGCCATTGCCAATATCAATATAGCTGCACTAATAGTTGTTAAAACTCTTTTTCCTTTTTTCATTTCTATTTCTTAAAATACTCCTTTGCCAAAATACCATAAGTAACCATATCTACAATTCCCCTATTGTTTCTATCAGCCTCCCGAAGAGTTCCCTCATAAATCATTCCACATTTACTCATCACTTTTCCTGAACCGACATTCTCTTGGTCATGGTACGACTGAATCCTATTTACTTTTACTTCCTCAAATAAAAACGTAATTACTTTTTTAAATGCCTCCGTCACAATACCCTGATTCCACCATTTACTTCCTATGCAATATCCTATCTCAACCATATCTATCGATTCATTACTTCTCACGACACTGATTGTTCCAATCGCCTCTCCTATTTCCTTTAATTCAATTGCCCACTGATAAAAAGATGGGTTTTTATATTCTTCTATCCAACTTTTAAGCACCTGCTTTGTCACTCCAATATTCTCATGCGTAGACCATGTTAAATATTTTGTTGTCTTATCATCACTCGTCCAGTTGCGATAAGAACTCTCTATATCGCTTTCAGCAAACTTTCTTAAAATCAATCTTTCTGTTTCCAGTCTTCCCGTTCCTTTATGCTCCATAGTTTTTCAATCCTTTCGGTTTATTCATGTAATTCCAACGGAAGTCCATCAGGGTCAAAGAAAAATGTCATTTTCTTTCCCGTAAACTCATCCATTCTTATCGGTTCTGTTTCCACTCCCAAATTCTTCAACTCCTGCGCCGCTTCCTCTACAGAGTCCACTTTAAATGCTAAGTGCCGTAAACCGTATGCCTCCGGATAACTGACTCTTTTCGGACGTCCCTTTATAATAAATAATTCCAGTTCTATATTTCCACGTCGAACATCTATTTTATAATCTTCTCTTTCTTCCCGATAATTTTCTGCAATAACTTCAAATCCTAAAATCTCAACATAAAAATGTTTTGTTTTTTCATAATCACTTCCGATAATCGCAATGTGATGTATTTCATCTAATTTCATATATACCTCCCTATCCATTTTATAAATATGGCAATATTATACCTTTTTCATTTTCTATAAACAATACCTATTTTATATGGCTATCCGCTAAAGCTTCTGCTATAATCAACCTATAGAACTCCTCTGTAAACGGAGGCGATCAAATGAAAAAACAGTTACGTTATTTTCATCTGTGATTTTGATCCCTTTGGAGAGAAAAAATGATGCAGAAGTACCAGAAGAACTTGTATGTTTTCTTAAATTTGTGAAAGCAGATATAAAGGAAAGGCAAAAGGACTTTCACAATGAATATGTAAAAAAATTACAGGAATTTATAAAGCATATTAAAAAGAACAGGGAAATGGAGGAAAAATATATGCTTTTTGAAGAATTGCTGAAAGAAGAATGGGAAACCGGACGCAAAGAGGGACTCCAAGAAGGTGAAAGTATCGGAATGATAAACTCTTTAACCATGCTTTTAAAAAATTTCGAAGAGGTACCGGAAAGTCTTCAAAAAAGAATTTCCGAAGAGAAAAATCTTAAAACTCTAAATCTTTGGTTTCAACTGGCAATCCAAGCAGACTCTTTAGAAGAATTTATCTCTAAAATGTAAACATTCTATATTTCACATCAACTCTATTCACCGCAAATCTGACTAAACGGATTTGCGGTCACAAGTAACCAAATCTCTGCCAACTCAGGTAACAATTCAAAGAAAAAACAGAGGAATTCTATCAAATGGAAAAGGGGCTTATCGGAATGAAATTAATGATAATTTCTAAAAAATTCCGAAAGCCCCTCTAATGTTTTCAGCAACACGGGAATCTCTTCCTCATTCAATTTTTTGATAACCGCCTCCGTCATCTGATGATGAAACTGAGCGTGATGTTCATATGCTTTTTTCCCTTTTTCCGTTAATTTAATATAAACAACACGCCTGTCCTCCTCACTTCTCTCCCGGACGGCATATTTTTTATTTACAAGACTGTTCATTGAAGTAGTCAGCGTCCCAGCTGTTACATTCATCTTTTTCGCAATCGCAGACATTGGACTTCCCTCTCCAAGGCCGATTGCTTCAATGATGTGCATATCATTGTTTGTAATATCTTTAAATTCTTCCGTAATGATTGCCTTCTCTTCCAGTTCCCAGATCTCATTAAACAAATGCACTAAAATATCATTAATGGTTTCATATGTATTCATTTGCTTCCTCCTTCACCAGAATGATACTATGTACATTATACACATTCTTCCGCTAAAAGAAAAGAATCAATTACCTCTTTCACCGTTTCTATTTTTGCAGCACGATATACCTCAGCGCCACAAAAAACAAGACCATTTTCCACATTTCCTTTCACTGCCTCAATCAATTTATCCGTAATGCAGTATGGAATCGTTTTGGGATTGCACCCCTTAACGCACTGATGACACGGTGTATGTGGAATCTGTTCTCCATTTTCCACTCTCCTTATCAGTGTGTTATAAATCGCTCTTGCGGGCATACCTACGGGACTTTTCACGATGCAGATGTCTTCCTGTCCGGCTTTCAAATATGCTTCCTTATAACGAATATCCGCATCGCATTCCTCTGTAGTGACAAATCGGCTTCCAACCTGAATGCCGTCCGCTCCCAATTCTTTTGCCCTCTTTAAGTCTTTTGCCGAATACATTCCTCCTGCAAGTATAATCGGAATCTTCCTTTCGTATTTCTCCTCATAAAACCGCACAATGCCAATAATTTTTCCAATTTCCGTTTCATAAGAAATGTCGTCCCATTTTCCCAGTTCGTCCGAATGGAATCCTAAATGTCCCCCTGCTTTCCAGCCTTCTATCACAATCATATCCGCGGTGACACCATACTTTTTGTCCCAATATTTCAAAATAACATGAGCGGATTTTTCTGTTGATACAATAGGAGCAATATTTGTCTTCGTTCCTTTTGCGTATAAGGGAAGGTCTGTCGGCAATCCCGCACCTGAGACAATCAAATCCGCCTCCAGCCTTACCGCCTCCCTGACATATTCCTCATAATGTCTTGCTGCCACCATAATATTAAATCCGATAATACCGTTTGGCGCAAGATTTCTTGCAGATTTTAGTTCTTTCCCCATAGCATGCAAGTTTGCCTGCAAAGGATTTCTGTCAAAGTTTTTCTCCCGAAACCCTATCTGCGCAGTGGAAATAAGTCCCACCCCGCCTTCCTTTGCAATTGTTCCTGCAAGACGATGCAGACTTATTCCTACTCCCATTCCTCCCTGCACAATAGGAATATATGCCTTTTTTTCTCCAACCGCAAAAGATACTTCTTCTCTTTTCATGATTGCTCCTCTCTACATCTTTCGGAAACGCTGATAACGTTCTTCTGCAATATCATTCCCCACTTTGTCTTTATATTTCCACAGAAAACAAGAGATTTTTGCTGCTAAATTGTCACAGACGGAAGACAAAGTTTCCACCGTAAAATGTTTAGGCTCTTCAATCACCTTTTCCACAATGTTCGCCTCTTTCAATTCTCTTGCAGTCAATTTCATCACTTCCGCTGCCTCTTTTGCTCTTTTACTGTCCTTCCACAGAATTGAGGCAAATCCTTCAGGAGAGAGAATGGAATAAACAGCATTTTCCAATATCCATACCTCATTTGCAACAGCCATAGCCAAAGCGCCTCCACTGCCTCCTTCTCCTATAATAATGGAAAGTACCGGAACTTTTAGCGCCGACATTTCATAAATATTTTTGGCGATTGCCTCGCCCTGTCCCCTCTCTTCCGCTCCGATTCCACAAAAAGCCCCCGGTGTATCCACAAAGCAGATTACCGGCCGGTTAAATTTTTCTGCCTGTTTCATTAAACGCAGCGCCTTTCTATATCCTTCCGGGGAAGGCATTCCGAAATTTCTCTCCAGATTTTCCTTCGTTGTTCTTCCCTTTTCCTGCGCGATAACCGTCACGGGAATCCCATGAAACTTGGCAATTCCACCCACAATGGCTTTATCGTCCTGAAAATATCTGTCTCCATGCAATTCTATAAAATCCGCAAAAAGCCTGCTGATATAATCTGAGCCGACCGGACGGTCTTTCATGCGGGATTTTGTTACACAATCCCATGCTGTTCCTACCGCTTTTTTCTCTGTTTCTTCCGCATATATATCATTTGATTTTTCACAGATTTTCTTCTGCTCATGTAAATCAATTAGTTGAAACAGAACTTTTTTCAAGTTTTCTCTCTCTACAATCGCGTCTATAAAACCATGTTCCAGTAAAAACTCTGACCGCTGAAAGCCTTTTGGCAGTTTCTGACCGATTGTCTGCTCAATCACTCTCGGTCCCGCAAAACCGATTAAAGCGTTCGGCTCTGCCAGAATCACATCACCCAGCATGGCAAAACTTGCAGTAACTCCTCCTGTTGTCGGGTTAGTTAAAACAGAAATATAAAATCCGCCCGCTTCACTATGCTTTTTCAAGGCTGCCGCTGTTTTTGCCATCTGCATAAGGGAAGTAATCCCTTCCTGCATTCTCGCCCCGCCTGAGCAGGCAAACATAATGATTGGGAGTTTTTCCTTTGTGGCACGCTCGACCATGCGGGTAATCTTTTCTCCCACAACTTCTCCCATGCTCGCCATAATGAAACGGCTGTCACATATGCCAAGCGCCACGGTTCTTCCGCCGATTTCCGCTTTTCCGGTAATGGCCGCCTCCTCTAACCCCGTCTTTTCCTGCGTCAGACGGATTTTTTCCTCATATCCTTTATATTGCAACGGATTTCTTGTACATAATCCTCTGTCCCACTCCTCAAAACTGCCCTCATCTGCGACCATTTCCAGCCGATGTTTTGCATGAACACGAAAATAATTATGACACTTTGGACAAATATAATATCCATTTTTTACATCTTCCGTAAAAATGGCAGACTTACAGGCATTACATTTCTTTAAAATACCTTCAGGCACTTCAGGAGTCTGTTCTTTTTTTACATCTCCTTTCAGGGAAATGTAGTTTGTCTTCTTAAACATTTGTTTTAAATTCATTTTGCTCACATCTTTTCTATAATGTCGTACTGATAATCTATATTTGTGCCGATTCCTTCTATGATCACTTCTCCCAGCGCGCTGCGCATTTTCGCAATGGCATCTTCTCTCGTCTTGCCGTGTACGATGAGTTTTGCCAACATGGAATCATAGTATGGCGGCACAGTATAGCCGTGATAAACCGCAGTGTCAATCCGCACACCCTCTCCTCCCGGAAAATGTACGTCTGTAATTTTTCCTGAACACTTCGCATTGATTCTGCACTCAATGGCATGGCCGTTTATCTGAATGTCACTCTGGTCATAGGGAAGAGGCAATCCCGAAGCGATTCTTATCTGCTCCTTAATCAAATCCAAGCCCGTCACCCACTCTGTCACTGGGTGTTCCACCTGTATTCTCGTATTCATCTCCATAAAGTAAAACTGATTGTTGTTCTCCAAAAGAAACTCGATTGTCCCCACATTCTCATACTGTACTGCCTTTGCAGCCTTCACTGCTACCTCACCCATTTTTCTGCGAAGTTCCTCCGAGAGTATCGTACACGGAGATTCTTCAATTAATTTTTGATGATTTTCCTGAATGGAGCAGTCCCTCTCTCCAAGATGAACTACATTCCCATATTTGTCAGCCAATATTTGAAATTCGACATGCCTTGGGTTTTCCACAAAATGTTCGATATACATCGAATTATCCCCAAAAGACGCTTTGGCTTCCTCCTGTGCCATTTGAAAACTTTTGGAAAATTCCTCTTCCGTGTATGCCACACGCATTCCTTTTCCGCCTCCGCCAAGCACTGCCTTTATTATTACGGGATAACCTACTTTAACTGCAACTTCTTTCCCTCTTTCCATATCCAAAATAATTTCGCTGCTGCCGGGAATAACCGGTATACCCGCCTCAATCATCGTATTTCTCGCCTGAGATTTATTTCCCATTTTTCGAATGACTTCTGACTTCGGTCCGATAAATATAATGTGACACTTCTCACACAGTTCGGCAAATTTACTGTTCTCCGACAAAAAACCAAAACCCGTATGAATGGCGTCCGCACCCGAAGTGATGGTTGCACTGATGATTCTTTCCATATTCAGATAACTTTCCCGAGACGGTGCAGGTCCGATACAGATTGCCTCGTCCGCAAGCTGCGTATGAAGTGCTTCCCTGTCCGCCTCCGAGTATACTGCTACCGTTTCAATTCCCATTTCTCTGCAGGTGCGGATAATCCGCACTGCAATTTCGCCTCTGTTTGCAATTAACACTTTTTTTATCATATCTGCCACCTATCCAATCATAAAGGTCAATTCGGCACTTGCCACCACTTTTCCGTCAACACTGGCGATTGCCTCCCCAATTCCAAGCGGTCCTTTCTGCTTAATGATTTTCGTTTCCAGTTTTAACTTATCTCCCGGCACAACTTTCCCCTTGAATTTACATTTCTGTATTCCTCCAAAGTAAGCGATTTTTCCTTTGTTTTCTTCTTTTGACAGAATGGCAACTGCCCCAACCTGTGCCAGCGCTTCCACTGTAAATACCCCCGGCATAACCGGTTCTTCCGGAAAATGTCCTCTAAAAAAATCTTCTCTGTACGTCACACATTTATATCCAACCGCAAACTCTCCCGGCTCATAGTCTTCTATATAATCTACGAGCAAAAAAGGGTGTCTGTGAGGTATAATTTCACAGATTTCCTGAACTGTTAATCCTTTCATAAGTTCTCCTTTCCCCTATTTTAAGCGGAACAGCGGCTGACCGTATTCCACTGCCTGACCGTTTTCCACAAAAATTTCCGCTACGACACCGTCAAATTCACTTTCAATTTCATTCATCAGTTTCATTGCTTCCACAATCGCCAAAGTCTGTCCTTTTGTTACTGTATCTCCTACACGCACAAACGGTTCTGCATCTTCGGAAGGCGCTGTATAAAACGTTCCTACCAATACCGACGTTACAAGTTTTCCTTCCTGAGCCTCCTCCGTCTTTTGTATTTCTTCCACGTTTATCTGTGGAGCAGGCAATTCTTTTTCCCCGGCATATACAACCTGACATTCTCTTTTCATGCTGATTTTCATTCCATTTTCCTCATATTGAAACTCTGTCAGATTTGAGGAGGACACTGTATGTATTAATTCGATTAACTGCTCTTTTTCCATTTCTTACTCTTCCTCCCTATATTTTTTGACTAAAATTGTTGCATTATGCCCGCCAAATCCAAGAGAATTGCTGATGGCACAGTTGACTTCTTTTTCTATCGGTGAATGTATCGCATAATTTAACGTACACTCTTCGTCCAAATTTTCTGTCCCCATTGTCTGATGAATAAATCCTTCCTGAATGGTTTTTATACATGTGATAAATTCCACCGCCCCTGCTGCCCCAAGCAAATGTCCTATCATCGACTTTGTGGAATTAATTATTGGTTTTTGCGCATCTTCTCCAAATGCGAGAGAAATGGCTCTCGTCTCAAACAAATCGTTGTGGTGCGTACTTGTTCCGTGTGCATTGATATAATCTACGTCTTTCGGAAGCACACCTGCCTCCTGCATGGCCAGCTCCATCGCTTTTGCCGCCCCGCTTCCGTCTTCCGCAGGGGAGGTGATATGATACGCGTCACAGGTTGCCCCGTATCCCGCAATTTCACCGTAAATTTTCGCTCCTCGCGCCTTGGCATGTTCCAGTTCTTCCAAAACAACAATCCCCGCACCTTCACCGATGACAAATCCGCTTCTGTCTTTGTCAAAAGGTATGGACGCTTTATTTTTATCTGTGCTTGCAGTAAGCGCAGTCAATGCAGAAAATCCTGCCACCGCCGTAGGACAAATGGAACTTTCCGCTCCTCCCGCCAGCATTACATCGGCATCGCCGTATTGAATGGCACGAAAAGCATCGCCGATAGCGTGTGTTCCCGTGGCGCATGCTGTCGTGATACTCGTACATTTCCCTTTTAATCCAAGTTGAATCGCCACATTTCCTGCTGCCATATTAGAAATCATAAGCGGAACCATAAGCGGGTTTACCTTTGAAGGTCCTTTTGTCTGAATTTTATCGTACTCTCTCTCCACAACCTGAAGGCTTCCGATTCCCGAACCGACAATCACACCCATACGAAAAGCATCTTCCTCTTCCGGACAAAGCCCGGCATTTTCAAATGCTTCTTTTGCTGCTGCCACCGCATACTGTGAAAAGGTTTCCATTCGTTTTGCCGCTTTAAAATCCATTCTCTCTTTAGCAACAAAGTCTTTCACTTCCGCCGCCAGTTTTACCTTATATTCTGTTGTATCAAATTTTGTAATCTCTCCGATACCAACCTGCCCCGCTTTAATTCCTGTCCAAAACTCTTCCACAGAATTTCCTATAGGGGTAATCGCTCCCATACCTGTCACAACAACTCTTCTTTTCATAGATACTCTCCTTATATCACCATTCCACCGTCCACATGAAGCACCTGACCTGTAATATATCCCGCTTTGTCTGATGCCAAAAACGCAACCGCGCCGGCAACGTCTTCCGGTTTTCCATAATATCCAAGAGGGATTTTCTCTATGGAATCCTCTTTTACTTTGTCCGGTAAAACCTTTGTCATATCTGTTTCAATAAATCCCGGCGCAATGGCATTTACCGTAATCTTTCTCGATGCCAATTCTTTTGCCGCAGACTTTGTAAGCCCTATCACTCCCGCCTTAGATGCCGCATAATTTGCCTGTCCCGCATTTCCCGCAACACCTACAACAGAAGAAATATTAATAATTCTTCCATAGCGCTGTTTTATCATCTGCCTTGCCACAAATCTTATACAGTGGAACGTGCCCTTTAAATTTGTGTTCATAACCGTATCAAAATCTTTTTCCGACATTTTCATCAGAAGACCGTCACAGGTTATGCCTGCATTGTTCACTAAAATATCAATACGTTTATATTTTTCTATTACCTGTTGAAAAAACTTCTCACTCTCTTCAAAATCTGCAACATTACACTGCATAATTTCTGCCGTTCCGCCTTTTTCCTCTATCTCATGTTTAACTGCTTCCGCTTTTTCCGTCGAACCGTGATAATTAATAACTACATTGGCTCCCTGTTCCGCCAGTTCAAGAGCAATTGCCCTTCCAATCCCTCTGGAACCGCCTGTGACAACCGCCGTCTGCCCTTTTAACATTTATCTCTACCTCCCAGTTCATCTGTTACTTTTTTCATCTCTTGCCAATTACTGATACTGTATGTTTTCACATTTCTGTCAATTTTCTTTATAAATCCTGACAATGTCTTTCCAACACCTATCTCCACAAATGTATCCACACCGTCTGCAATCATATTTTCCACGCTCTGCTGCCAAAGTACAGATGATGCCACCTGTTTTGTGAGCAGTTCTTTTGTTTCTTCTATATTCGTAATATACTTTCCGGTTACATTTGTAACATATGGAATTTTTAATTTTGTAAAAGAAATATCTGCCAATACTTCCCTCAATTTTTCTCCCGCATCAACTAAAAACGGCGAATGAAACGGTCCGCTTACATTCAAAAGCATGGCGCGTTTAGCACCTGCTGAGAGAAGTTTCTCATTTGCCGATTGAACTTCCTCCGTCTTTCCTGTAATTACAGTTTGATTCGGACAATTATAGTTAGCGACAAAAACATTTTCCATGTTCGTAATCACACTTTCCACCTGCTCTGCCGTCATTCCGAGAATGGCGGACATCGCTCCTTCCCCCTGCGGTACTGCTTCCTGCATAAACTTCCCTCTTTTTTTTACAGTGGAAATGGCGTCCATATCGGTCATTCCCCCTGAAACGGCAATGGCTGTATATTCTCCCAGACTCAATCCTGCCGTCACATCAGCATGCAAACCATTCTCCTCCACCACTCTCGCAATGGCAAGACAGGTTGTCACAAGAGCCGCCTGTGTATATTCTGTTCTGTCCAGCAAGTCATTCTCTTCAAAACATAATTTTCTCAAATCCAACCCAATTCTCTCTGAGGCCTCGTCAAATATATGTTTTGCGATTTCACTCTGCTCGTAAAAATCCTTTCCCATTCCCGCCTTTTGTACTCCCTGACCGGAAAAAACAAATGCGATTTTACTCATAAAAAACCTTTCCTTTCATCAATCTGTCGGTTTCCGACACTAACTTTTCGATAAACTTTCTGCATGACATCTCTTCTTTCACCAACCCTGCTATCTGCCCCGCCATAACACTTCCGTTAATCACATCGCCTTCCACAACCGCCTTGCGCAGTCCCCCGAAGGTTAGAAGTTCCAGTTCTTCCAAAGACGCTCCTTCTTTTTCTAATTTTAAATATTCTTTCGTCATCTGATTACGCAATGCTCTCACAGGGTGTCCTGTCGTTCTTCCGGTTACTCTGGAGTCAATGTCTTTCGCTTTGATAATACATTTCTTATAGTTCTCGTGAACAACCGACTCTTTTGTCACGACAAAACAAGTTCCAAGCTGTACCGCTTCCGCTCCCAGCATAAAAGCGGCCGCCATTCCTCTGCCGTCCCCGATTCCCCCCGCAGAGATAACCGGTATTGACACTGCATCAGCAATCTGGGGAACAAGCACCATCGTCGTATTCTCTCCGATATGACCGCCCGCTTCCGTTCCTTCTGCTACGATTGCATCTGCACCGCAGCGTTCCATACGTTTTGCCATTGCTACGGAAGCCACAACCGGAATCACTTTTATTCCCGCTTCCTTCCACATTTTTATATATTTTTCAGGATTTCCCGCTCCTGTTGTCACAACCGGAACTTCTTCTTCCACAATTACTTTTGCCACTTCGTCCGCGTTCGGACTCATCAGCATTATATTTACCCCAAATGGTTTCTTCGTTAGTTTCTTCACTTCCCTAATCTGCCCGCGTACCCATTCTGCCGGTGCATTTGCCGCCCCAATCATTCCGAGTCCGCCTGCTTCCGACACGCCTGCCGCAAGATGATATTCGGCAACCCACGCCATACCTCCTTGAATAATCGGATATTCAATTCTCAGTAATTCAGTTACTCTCGTTTTCATATGATAACCTTTCTTTTGACCTAAGCCTCTAAATACACTACTACATCTCCAATTGTTGTCAGTTTTTCTAAATCTTCCGTAGGGATTTCTTTTTCAAATTCTTCTTCAAATGCCATTACCATCTCAAACAAATCTAAGGAATCAGCGCCTAAATCTTCTTTAAATGAAGTTTCTGCCGTTAATTCTTCTACCTCTGCTCCTAATGAATCTGCTACAATTTCTTTTACTTTTTCTAACATATTATTTTTCTCCTTTATTTTCTTAAATTTATGTAATCCTAAATTGGATATTACCTACCACTCAATCAGGCTTGCTCCCCATGAAAGTCCCGCGCCAAATCCCGCTATTACAATTTTCATTCCTTTTCTTAACAAACCTTTCTGATTCATCTCGTCTAGCAAAATCGGAATACTCGCCGAGGAAGTATTTCCATATTCCTGAAGATTCATGGGAAATTTTTCTATTTCTATTTTTAATCTTTTTGCCACGGCTTCCACAATTCTTCTGTTAGCCTGATGCAGTATGAAGTAATGAATCTCTTCCTTTTTCAAGCCGTTTGCCTCCAACAACTCGCAAATACATTTCGGCACCTGCTTTACGGCAAACTTAAATACTTCCTGACCGTCCATGTGAATAAAATCATTCTGCTCACAGGTGAGCGCCTTTCCTTTTTCACCGTCCGAATGTGTGATGATCGAAGGTTGTGTTCCCTCCTTTGCTTTCACCACAACCGCACCTGCGCCGTCTCCAAATAAAATACATGTTCCCCGGTCTTTCCAGTCAATTAGATTGGAAAGACATTCTGCTCCAATCACAATTCCTGTTCGGTATATTCCACTTGCGATATAAGCCTGCGCCGTATTGTACGCAAACAGGAAACCGCTGCACGCCGCATTCAAATCAAAACAGACCGCATTCACTGCCCCGATTTCTTTCTGCACCTCACAGGCGGCACATGGCAGAATTACATTTGAAGATATGGTGGATACAATAATAAAATCGATTTCCTCTGCCGATATATTGGCATTTTTCAATGCGCTTTCTGCAGATTTTACCGCCATACTCACCGTATTTTCCCCGTCTGCAATATGTCGTCTTACGATTCCTGTCCTTTCCCGTATCCACTCATCACTCGTCTCCACAAGTTTTGACAAATCATTATTATCCATAACATTGGGTGGGACGTATGCCCCTGTCCCACATATTTTTCCTATCATTTTCTCTTCTCCATATTTTGTTTTGATTTTCAAATACTTTGATATTCAAAGTATACTACTAAAAAAACATTTGTCAATAAAAATTTTTATCTTTTCCCAAAATAAACTCCGTCCATTCAGCCATACTATATTAAAAAAGCCGTTATTTACAATAAAGGAGACTGTCTATGAAAACTCTTGACTACATCAAAACAATTAAAATTTCTTTCGGGTGCTGCATTGCTTTTTTTATCGCTGAGGTTTTCTCTCTAAACTTTTCTACATCCGTTATCACAATCACTCTTCTCAGCATTTTAAATACGAAAAAGGATACTTTTCTCGTTGCCGGAAAGCGTCTTCTCTCCTTTTTCATCGCTGTATTTGTCGCAATATTATTTTTTCCGTTTTTAAATTATTCTCTGCTTAGCCTCGGTATTTATCTTGCCGTCTATCAGTTACTCTGTCAATTTTGGCATTTAACCGAAGGCTTTTCCATGAGTACCGTTCTTATGCTGCATCTTTGGAAAACTAAGAAAATGTCTCTTCCTCTTCTTGCCAACGAACTGGGACTTATGTTAATCGGTATTTCTATGGGAATTTTGATGAACTTGTATATGCCCAATAAAGTCGAAAAAATCAGAAAGGCGCAGAAAGACATAGAGGAAAAAATGTCGCAAATTTTATTTACAATGTCCCGTGCTATTTTTCAGGAGTATTTAAGTGAGAGTATCGCTCAAAATCTGTCCGAATTAGAAAACCTTCTCTCTACCTCTCTTACCCATGCACAATATACACAGAAAAATTTTTTTCTGAAAGATATGAGTTATTATGTTTCCTACATTCGCATGCGCTCCGAACAGACCGCACTTTTAAAACAAATCCATCGAAATCTTCCGCGTCTGCAGGAATCCTATTTACAGACCAATTTAGTTTCCAAATTTATGCGTGTCGTTGCCATTTCTATGGAAAATTATGATAATGCAGAAGATTTATTAAAATATCTTTCTCTTCTCCGCCAAAAATTTCGCGCAGCCTCTCTCCCATCTTCCAGACAGGAATTTGAATCCCGCGCGGTGCTTTATGAGATTGTAAACGAATTGAGGGAAATGCTTATTTTAAAAAGGGATTTTACAAAAAATCTGTCCTCCCATCAAATCGAAACATTTTGGGTACAAAAATAGAGTGTGCATTCGCACCACCCTATTTTTGTACTTTCTCCACGATTAGTTTCACTCCGATAATATCCAAAACTTTGACGATTTCATCTTTCTCAATAACGTCCACAGTATCTTTCGCCCTTGCTGTCCATTCCTGACCGTCCACGACGGCTGCCCCTGTCTCATTCAGATTATCAATTGTTTCTGTCACCTTTGCCGTCTTTCCGATAATGCTTTCATAGTTTGTCTTTGTCCGCCCTGCGTTAATATATTTCTTTGCAAACGGACGTGTAAATACCATCAGCACTACCGATACGACAAAAAAGGCAACTATTTGCCAAATAAGATTTACCCCTAACTGATTTAAGATCAGTGCCACCAGAGCACCGCCGGCCAACCATATGGAAGTAAGCCCAACCGTTATAATCTCAACAATCAAAAAAACTAATATTAATCCTAACCAAATTACACTTTCCATAGAAATCCCTCCTATTTCCGTCTGCCCGAATATCGATTTCCGGTTTATGGAATTTCTTCAAGGAATTCAGGACATTGCCGTAAAAAACTTTTAAATTCCTCCTCGGTTAAATCTCGTATTATTCGGGCATTATATTCTTTATCATCTTGCAACAGTATATGTATTGCCTGCATCATTTGTTTTTCTTCTAAATTATTTTTCATTTTGCTTACCTCTAACTTAAACTTTTCTTCCATTCAAGTTGTGATTTTGCAACCATATAGTTGTATTTCTACTTTCATTATGCCACTAAATGATAGCCTTATCAAGAGGTGATTTTATGTATTTAAAACGTTTGAAAGATTTAAGAACTGACCATGATTTAACACAGGAAAATATGGCTGATATTTTGAAATGCCATCGTGAAGTTTATAGAAGATATGAAAGCGGTATCCGCACGATTCCCATTGACTATCTGGTGACGATAGCAAAGTATTACAATACAAGCACAGATTATCTGTTGGAATTGACAGATGTGAAAACACCTTATCCGCCGACAAAGAAAAAGAGTTAATCTCTGTAATTCAGAAGTGCGGATTATTCAAATACGGAAATATCTTTTAATATAATTTATATTCTATTACTTACAAGAATAATCCCCTTCTGTTTTCTATAATGAAATTTGTTCCATGCCTCCTATTTCTGCATAGAAATAGAGCAGAAACCCGAAAGATTCTGCTCTGTCCAATATTGTTTCACTGTTATAATATGTAATTGAAAATGAATACTTTTACTTAGATTTTAGAACTCCGTCAAATCCGCTACCTGTGACTTCTACTTGACCATTTTTAAATGTAGCAGTTCCATATATCTCTTTAGAAATACTGTCTACAATTGCCAATCCCCCGTCTCCTTGTGTATATAATCTACCATTAATTTCCAATCCATTATTATATTTTACATGAATTGCCGCTATATCTGCCCCCGTAGGAACATATTCTGTGCTTGCTTCTGCCATTTGTTCTGATACTGTGATTATCGTTGTATCGTTTTCATAAGTTCCTTCGATTTCCAAATCAGGTGTAGAAGTACCACTAATTCTACGATAATTTCCCCAACCTTGCCCTGCTCCTGATGTTACACCAAGCAATCCATTTTCATTTTTATAAAATGTATAATATTGCCCTTCTAAATAATCTTTACCTGCGCTGCATCCGGATTCTTTCTGCTCAACTTGCCCGCTTGCTGTATACATTACATAAGACCACTCATATCCAATAGAAGCAATTACAAGACGTTCTCCTGAATCATCATCCTTATATGTACCTGCCCAGCCCATTGTAATTGGGTCTGTCAATACATTCTCCTCTTCACTGCTCTCTGATGACTCTTCTTGTGGTTCTTTTACTGGTTCTTCTTTAGGTTCTGTTTCTTCCTTTTTAGGCACTTCAGACTCTTTGTCTTTTTTCACTGTTTTCAATTCTTTATCATCCACATTTGATTTAATATCTTTATATGTCAAATGTGCAACATCCTCTTTGGTAAGGTCAATATAATTTAAATCACCTACAAAATTATCTATGCCTGATTTTAACATAATTGCAATATCATCCTTCTTAATCTGTTGTGCATACTTTTTCTTGAGTTCATATCTTTCTCCATCTACAATGAATGTTATTTCATCTTCTTCTACATCATATGTAATAACTGATAAGTTTTCTCCCTCAACTTCCGCATCACAGTACATATTTAAGTTTTCAGTCTTTAAATTATATCTAACTGTTCCATCATCTCCTAATTCTCCAATTCCCCATGCTTCCTCAAAATATTCACTCAAAGTTGAATCTGGTATGATTACGAACGCAGATTCCTTTGTATAGCATAATGTCCACATATCACCATAGGTAAATTCATATCCATTCTCTGTTTTACTAACCGTCGTAGAAGTTTTCAATTTTTCCACAATTTCTTTTGTATTAGAGTTTCCTCCGAACATTTTCATTACAAGAATAATTACTGCTATAATAACCGCTATGATTCCCACCAGAGCTATTGCTTTTCCTGATTTCTTCTTTTTAGGTTTATCTATATCACTCCTGTTTTTCACATCCGAACTATTCGACGCCTTTTCCTCTTGTATTAACTTTCCACAATTTGGGCAAAACACATCATTATCTTTTATCTCTTTCCCACAATTTTCACAAAACATTTTTCCACATCCTTTATCTCTTTTTTATAATTTTAATATAATGTCGCAGTCGTCTCATATCCATCATACTCTAAAATCAGTGTCGCTCCATCAACATCACATTCCGCAAAACTCAATCCGTAAAATTCTAAGATATTCCCCTCTACATCTTCAATCGCAAAATCCCAATCAAGATTATCTTCTGTAATTATGAATTCTATATTCATTTTTTCCCCATCACATAATATATTTTCGTCTAGCAAATCTTCTTCCCAGTTGTCTACATTTGGTTCAGAAGCATAGAGGGCACAAATATCAAAACCTGTATTATTAACTACACGCACATTAAACTTCAACGTTTCCTCTTTAGAACTCCATTTAAATATACCTATTACCACAACAATCACTAAAGCAATAATTGCAATAGTTTTCCAGTTTTTCTTTTTACTAGCACCCTTAATCGCAAAAGTTTTTTGTGATTCTGGCTCTAAACCAGTTCCTCTTTTTTTAATTTCTGATCCACAATTCCTACAGAACCTTTCACCATCTTTTATTTCTTTTCCACAGTTTTCACAAAACATAATTATCTCCTCGCACTCTTACTCCTAATCTTCTTCACTACATAAAATATCTTAAATATTTCATAATAAAATTTCCAAATGCATATCCACACACAAAACCAGTTACCAGTCTACGCAGATTATTTGATTCTCTCTGAAACTTGTATTGTACAAACCAATCTACAAACATAATCAAACAGAACAATATTGCGGTTAAATTAGAAATTTCAGCAATTTTAAATAAAGCAACTCCCAAAATTTCTCCAATAAACACTCCTGTACATCTAGCACATACTGGAAATTGCTTTCCATGATAGAAGAAACTTCGTTCCGGTAATTGATGACATCCTGTTGCTCTTCCTATCATTATAAGTTTCTTATATATTCTTTTTTTATCCATAATCATCCTACTCTGCAAAATATATTAAAATCGGACAAACAATAATCAATGTAACCGCTAGAGATATCATCGAATATTTTATGCTATCCCAAAATTCTTTCTTCTTCTCCACTTCTAAAATATCCCAAACACTATACCCTAATTGTTTGTCTATATCTTCACATAATTGATAGAAAAAATATAGTGGTACGGAAACTCCCACTATAACGGCTATAAAAACGATTATGAGTGTTCTCAAAAATCCATTCACAAGTTCATCCAATATTGGATAGAGCAAAAGAGAACCAATAGAGCCATAACAGAGACAATTTATAACCATCTTGTCTATAAATACCCTCATCATTTCCACAGCATCGTGTTGTGCTAGATGTTGTTTTCCACAATTTTTGCATCCCCACCATGTTTGAGAAATACTCTTTACTTTAGAACCAGAGCCGAACGATCCACACAATACTCCAAACGGACCAAGCAGACACATTCCACAACAGCCTCTCCCTATACTGTAACCTTTAGTTTTTATCTCCGTTTCGCTCTTGACAATTGGAAAGGTATCCTCGCTGTTACAATACGGACACATAGAATCTTTTGGGATATTCGGTTCTGTCTGAATCACTTTATCAATCGTACGGATAATATTTATCCCAGTATCCTTTATACATTCGATTAGCACCTTAAAAAACTCAACAAGTGATTCCCAAAGCGTTTTATCCGTGTTATTACCCTGAAATGAATTTTCAGTTCTTTCTACTTGCTCATCATTTACCCGATTACCACAATTAGGGCAGTATTGATCCTCTTCATTTATTTCATTTCCACATTTTCCACAATATTTCATCTTATACACACTCCCTATTCTTTCCTAACCAATGCCCGAAATCGCTCTACATCTTCAGTCATTCCATTTACAGGAATTTCAAAATTCAGTCCATTTTTCATTTTCAAATTTAAAATCTTTCCATAACCTGTATACAAAAAAATTGCTATCAATAGAAGCCATGCTATATCTGTTGTATCCAACAGAAAGATTACCCCAAATAGTGCCGCATACATTGTATCCCAAAAATCCATTTTTGTTTTTAATTCCATTGAACTAATTTCTGATAATTTTATCTCCAAATGGTTCGCTTTATCTTTCCTTAAAAATCTATGTGTCTTTTGATTTATCTCTAAACCATCTCCATCATTATTTACCTTTGTTTGGATAATTTTGTATCGTAGTCTTCCAATCATTTTTACTTTTTCAAAATAAAATGCCGCTTTACTTTGCTCCACTTTATTCTTTTCTTCATTTGAAATCTCATCATTCCTCTTTTCTTGTTGCTCCAAAATATTACTTCCACATTTTGAGCAAAACTTTGTACCTTCCCTAATTTCATTTCCACAATTACTACACTTAATCATATCTTCATCTTCCTTTGTAACTAATATTTTTATATTTATAGATTATTATACTATAACTAAACAAATATTACAATTAGATAAATATTTGTTAGGAGTTATTATATGGCTAATTTGAATTTTGAACGAATTGGAGAAAAATTAAGAATAATACGACTTTCTAAAAATCTGACACAAGAATATATTGCCAATGTCGCGGATGTAAACACCAGTCACATCAGCAACATTGAAAACAATCGTGTTAAAGTATCCCTTTCCACATTAGTACAGATATGTAATGCGTTAAATACTACTGTTGACTATGTTCTTTCTGAAGAATATAACGATACCTCTTCTGCTATTGAACAAGAAATCATCCATGAATTACATGCTTGCGACACCAAAACAAAAGAACAGATTTTAAAAATCATTAAGGCTTTACAGTAATTCTTTCCGATTTCTCATTCTTGTAAAATATAATTCCACACACGAAAAAAGCCGCAACCCTTGATTTCTCAAAGATCACGACCTTATTACTGCGGATGACAGGAATCGAACCTGCACGGTCTCCCACTAGATCCTAAGTCTAGCGCGTCTGCCAGTTCCGCCACATCCGCATATTATATTTTTAAGAATTTCTCCTTAAAATAAATATGAACAAACTTACGCTTGTTCATCAAGTGAAGCATCGGGGATTCGAACCCCGGACAACTTGATTAAAAGTCAAGTGCTCTACCAACTGAGCTAATGCTCCATATTCAATCTGGGCTAGTTGGATTCGAACCAACGAATGCAGGAGTCAAAGTCCTGTGCCTTACCGCTTGGCGATAGCCCACTATATTTGAGGGTGGATAGTGGGACTCGAACCCACGATATCCAGAACCACAATCTGGCGCGCTAACCAACTGCACCATACCCACCACAAAGCGTGCTTGAAGGGATTCGAACCCCTGACCCACGGCTTAGAAGGCCGTTGCTCTATCCAACTGAGCTACAAACACATATGCTTGTCTTAAAGTAATTTCTTATATTAAATTGGCTTTAAGAAAGCGGGTGATGGGAATCGAACCCACGTATCTAGCTTGGAAGGCTAGTGTTCTACCATTGAACTACACCCGCAAAGTCGGGGTGACAGGATTCGAACCTGCGACCTCCTGGTCCCAAACCAGGCGCTCTAGCCAAGCTGAGCCACACCCCGATGTGAAGTTTTTTGTTGTCATCTCCGTGACACAATGGTTATTATATATGCTCGTATAAGAAATGTCAACAACTTTTTTTATTTTTTTTACATTTTTTTATTTTCGCTTTTTTATCACTAAAACCGGCACCTGAAAGCCACCTGTTTTTCAACGGCGCCGGTTCTGATATATGCACTCTGCTTTAAATATAATGCAGTTCATATTCCACGGAATCGTCCTCATGGATTTCCATAATCATGTAACTTGCCCGACGCCCCTCCTGGCGTGGATAAGAAAGACTTCCCGGATTCAGTACGGTAATCTTTTCTCCTATATCAAGATATGGCCTGTGTGTATGCCCGAACATGACAATGTCCGCTCCTCTTGACAGTCCTTCTTCCTTAATTCTTTCCATTCCAACGGATACATAATAGTAATGTCCGTGCGTCATGAAAATGCGATGATTTCCCAGTTGAACTTCTTCTTCCCTATTCAACTGCGAAAAGAAATCATTGTTTCCCGCAACAATCCGTACCGGGCAGCCTGCAACGGCTTCAATATAATCTTCGCCGCCTTCCACATCTCCCATATGTAGAAGCAAATCAATTTTCCCCGCCTGCTCTAACGCAATATCCAAATTTTTATGTAATCTGTGCGTATCACTTACAATCAAAACTCTCATTTTACTATCCCAACTTTTTTTCCATAATCGCACGCATGGCGCGAAGCGCTTTTCCTCTGTGACTTAATTCATTCTTTTTCTCCGGTTCTAATTCCGCTGTAGTACATTGATATTCCGGAAGATAGAAAATAGGATCATAGCCAAAACCGTTTTCCCCCGCTATCTCATGACCTATAATTCCTTCAATTGTTCCTCTTGCCGTCTCCACGGTTCCATCAGGAAATGCACAGGCAATAACGCATACGAAACGTGCGGTGCGCTTTTCATCAGGAACACCCTCCAAGCGGTCTAACAGCATACGATTTTTAATGTCATAAGAAGTGTCTACTCCCGCATATCGCGCCGAATAAATTCCCGGCTCTTTATTCAGATAATCAATTTCCAATCCCGAATCGTCTGCCAGTACAATATCTCCCGTCATTTTTGCAATCGCAGTTGCTTTGATAATCGCATTTTCCTCAAATGTACTTCCATCTTCCACGATGTCAACATCAATTCCGGCCTCTTTCATCGACTGAATCGGCATTCCCAAGTCCGACAGAATCATGCGGATTTCTTTCATCTTATTTTCATTTCCCGTGGCAAATAAAATTTTATTACTCATTTGTATCCTCCCTTTGTTTTCTCGGTGGTTTTGGTCCTAAGAACTGATAGAAATATGTTTTTAACATTCCATTATAAATTTTTCTGTTCTTGTCGGCTTTACGCCCAAAATATTTTTCTGTATCTTCATAACTTGTAATCATGTACGCAGACCAACTGTCTAACAGTTTAAAACTTTCCCCGAATTCCCCGTACAGTTTTGGCAAATCTTTCTTTTCTTCCAGTCTTTCCCCGTACGGTGGGTTTGTAATAATGAAACCGTATTTTTTCGGGTGACGCAAATCTTTAACTGCTCTCTCCTGAAAATGTATCAGATGTTCCACGCCGGCTTCCCTCGCGTTTTCTCTTGCCGCCTTAATAACGGATTTATCAATGTCATATCCCTGAATATCAACCTCAATGTCATCATTTACTAAATCATTCGCTTCATTAACAGCGTTGTACCACTCCTTCTTTGGAATAAAATTCGTCCATTCTTCCGCCGTAAAGGAACGATTCATGCCCGGCGCAATATTTGCCGCAATCATTGCCGCTTCAATCGGAAATGTACCGCTGCCGCAAAATGGGTCAACGAGAATTCGGTCTTTTTTCCACGGTGTGAGCATAATGAGCGCTGCCGCCAGCGTTTCCGTAATAGGCGCTTTGCTCGATAACTGTCTGTATCCTCTCTTATGCAAAGAAACGCCTGATGTGTCAATTCCCACCGTCACAATGTCTTTCTTAATAAAAACACGTACCGGGTAAGACGCTCCGCTTTCCTCAAACCACTCTGCATCGTAATGCTCTTTCAGACGGTTTACCATCGCTTTTTTCATAATAGATTGAATGTCTGAAGGACTAAACAGTTTGCTCTTAACTGACGCCGCTTTTGTCACCCAAAATTTGCCGTCCTTCGCAATATATTTTTCCCACGCAATCTGTTTTGTTTTTTCAAATAACTCATCAAATGTAGTTGCCTTAAATGAACCTACTTTTAATAAAACTCTCTCCGCCGTTCTCAAGAAAATATTTGCACGGCAAATGGCTTCCACATCGCCATAAAAGGAAACTCTTCCGTCTTCCACAACTGATATTTCATACCCCAAATCCTGCACTTCTCTTTTTAACACGGACTCTAATCCGAAATGGCAAGGGGCTATTAATTCTATTCTTTCCATATGTACCTCCAATGTTATCTGCTTTCTATATTATTTGAAATTACCGCATATGTCAAATGGGGACGCAACATTTTTATTGCGTCCCCATCTGCAGATTAGTTGTTGTTATACTCGTTTGATTCTGCGTTATTCATTTTGTTTTTAGATGCATTTGTGTTCTTGTTTGAAGTCTTGTTTTTCTTGCTCTGATAATCTGCCTCTGATGAATATGCGTTTCTTGTTTTGTTGTTTGTTCCATTTGTTTTTGCCATTTTTACTTCCTCCTCATCTTTTTGTTTCTCAAAGTTCATACCTGTAAATCACGCTGTACTTTGATTACAAAAATATTATGGCTCGTCATCGCTCTTTCTATTCATTATGTAAAAATAAGAACCTTAACTTTTTTTTAAGTTTTTCTTGCTTTTTTTACCATTTTATATTATACTAACCCATGTAGAAATTATTTCTACAACCCCTTATTAATTATTTATACTCCCCTCGAAAGACCGATAGCTCCCCTATCGGTCTTTTACAATATGTGAGTATAATGTGCTATGAAAAAATGACAGGTCATATCGTCGAGATATGACCTGTCATTTTTTATTTCTTATGAAAGAATTTAATCAAAAACATAATCGCCAAAAACGGTATAAGTATAGGCAATACAATTCGCACTACACCAACTAAAAGTGTCCCTATTCCAAAAATAATGCCCACAATAGCAAGAATCAGCGCCGCTTTCTTCCACCATGTGTCCAAGCCCAAAATATGCACGTTCTGTCTCCGGTCTTCGTACCGGCTGACATTGTCCTCCTCTGCTTCCTCATAAGTCTGCTCTCCGCCCGGAGATTCAATTAAAGTTTTGGCAATTATCCACGGATCTCCCAGTTCTTCCACAACTTCTTTTTCCGTTCTTCCCTTTTTCACTTCATCTTCAATATATGTCTTATAGTACTGTAGATTTTCTTTTACTGCCTGTTCACTCATGTTTCCTTCGAGCGCTTCCCGAAGACTGCTTAAAAACTTATTGCGGTACATTCTCTAACTCACTTTCTTTTTATACTTCAAACATTAAGTCACCATATGAAGGCATTGGCCAAACTTCTTTTGCAACTATCATTTCCAACTTATCCACAGGATCTCGAAGCGCCTGCATTGCCGGAGACACTTCCTCATAGAACCAGAATGCCTGCTCTTTTCCCTCTTCCTTTTCCGCTGCCTGATTTGTCACTTCACCTAATTTTACAAGAGCCTCTTTCGCTTCTTTTAACAGTCTTGAAACTTCATTTAAAATTTCAGACTGTACTTCCGCATCGGCTCCCGCCTCTTTTACTGCAATAACCGTATCTGCCAACTGTTTTGTATACTTCACAACAGCAGGAAGAATATGCTTGCTCGCAATGTCAATCATGGCTCTTGCTTCAATATTAATGGCTTTCGCATATGTTTCATACTGGATTTCCGCACGAGATTCCAGTTCCGCTTTTGTAAATACATTGAATTTCTCAAATAGTTTTACAGCCTTGTCCGAAACCATCGCATCAATGGATTCCACCATGGATTTTAAGTTTGGAAGCCCTCTTCTTTTTGCCTCTTCCACCCATTCCTCGGAGTAGCCGTTTCCGTTAAATACAATTCGCTGATGCTTAATCGCATATTCTTTAATCAAATCGTGTACTGCCAGGTCGAAATCTTCCGCCTTTTCCAAAATGTCACAGGCATCTGAAAAAGCATCTGCCACAATTGTATTGATTACAACGTTCGGTGCTGCAACTGAATCTCTTGAACCAACCATACGGAATTCAAATTTATTGTTTGTAAAAGCAAACGGGGAAGTTCTGTTTCTGTCCGTTGCGTCTTTTGCAAGGTTTGGAAGAGTGCGCACACCTGTCTCTAATTTCCCCGATTTCAAACTGTGTGTTGCCGAACCTGTAGATACAAGTTGCTCTAACACGTCCTCCAGCTGCTCACCCAAAAATACGGAAATAATCGCAGGCGGCGCTTCCGCCGCCCCTAAACGATGGTCATTTCCAGGGTCTGCCGCCGATTCTCTAAGCAACTCCGCATACGTATCCACCGCCTTTAACACGCACATCAAAATGAAGAGGAACTGAATATTTTCGTGAGGAGTTTTTCCCGGTTCTAATAAGTTCTTTCCGTCGTCGGTTGTCAGTGACCAGTTATTGTGTTTACCCGAACCATTTACCCCCGCGAACGGCTTTTCATGGAGAAGGCAATGTAAATCGTGTCTTGCAGCCACTTTCTTCAACACTTCCATAATTAACTGGTTGTGGTCCACCGCCACATTACACTGTGCATAAATCGGTGCAAGTTCATGCTGTGCAGGCGCAGCCTCGTTGTGCTGTGTCTTCGCGGACACACCCAGTTTCCATAGTTCTTCGTTGACATCTTTCATGTATGCGGCAATTCTTTCCCGAATACTTCCAAAGTAATGGTCGTCCAACTCCTGCCCTTTCGGCGGCATCGCACCAAACAATGTTCTTCCCGTGAACACTAAATCTTTTCTTTTTAAATATTTTTCTCTGTCAACTAAGAAATATTCCTGTTCCGGACCAACGGAAGCAATAACTCTCTTTGCCGTCGTATTTCCAAATAAACGAAGTAAACGCAGCGTCTGCTTATTTAACGCCTCCATAGAACGAAGCAATGGGGTTTTCTGGTCAAGAGCCTCTCCTGTGTAGGAGCAGAATGCTGTCGGAATACAGAGAGTTGCCCCACCTGCGTCCTGACGGACAAATGCCGGTGACGTACAATCCCACGCCGTGTATCCTCTCGCCTCAAATGTTGCACGAAGCCCGCCTGATGGAAAGGAAGATGCGTCCGGCTCTCCTTTAATCAGTTCTTTCCCCGAAAAACTCATGAGAACTTTCCCGTTAGGCATCGGTGCAGAAATGAAAGAATCGTGCTTCTCCGCAGTCACTCCGGTTAAAGGCTGAAACCAGTGTGTGTAATGGGTCGCCCCTTTTTCAATTGCCCACTCTTTCATCTCATGTGCAATGACGTCCGCAGTCACAAGATCCAACTCTTTCCCATCTTCTATCGTCTTCTTTAAGTCTTTATACACCTTCTTTGGCAGTCTCTCCTGCATAACTGTATCATTAAATACATTTTCCCCAAAAATCTCTGCTACATTAATGAACTCTCTCATTTCTCCTCTTCCTCCAACGTATACGCAAATTTACTTATACGATACCCTACTTTTTTTCTTTTTGCAAGATTTTCTTTATATTAAGAAAAAGAGATGCAGTGCGAACTACATCTCTTCCCATTTGTATTATTCTTATGCTCTGTTTACTGAACCGAATAACTCCATTTTTTCTTTTACTGTTGCTTTGATTGCTTCAAAACCAGGCGCTAATAATTTACGAGGGTCAAATCCTTTACCTTCTAAATCTTTTCCTGCTTCAACATATTCACGAGTTGCTGCTGCAAATGCTAACTGGCATTCTGTGTTTACATTGATTTTAGATACGCCTAAATCAATTGCTTTCTTAATCATATCAGCAGGGATTCCTGTTCCTCCGTGAAGAACTAATGGAAGTTCACCTGTCAACTGCTGAATGGCATCTAATGTTTCAAAACTAAGTCCCTGCCAGTTTTCCGGATATTTACCGTGAATGTTACCGATACCCGCTGCAAGGAAATCAATTCCTAAATCTGCTACCATTTTACATTCTGCAGGATCTGCACATTCACCTGCACCTACAACTCCGTCTTCTTCTCCGCCGATTGAACCAACTTCTGCTTCAAGAGACATTCCTTTTTCTTTAACGATTGCTACTAATTCTTTTGTTTTAGCAACGTTTTCTTCGATTGGGTAGTGTGAACCGTCAAACATGATTGATGAGAATCCTGCATCAATACATTTTAAGCAACCTTCATAACTACCGTGGTCTAGGTGAAGTGCTACAGGTACTGTGATGTTTAATTCTTCTAACAATCCGTTTACCATTCCAACGATTGTTTTGTATCCACCCATATATTTTCCAGCACCTTCTGAAACACCTAAGATTACCGGTGAGTTGTTTTCCTGTGCTGTAAGTAAGATTGCTTTTGTCCATTCAAGGTTGTTGATATTAAACTGTCCTACTGCGTAGTGTCCTGCTTTTGCTTTCTGAAGCATATCTTTTGCTGATACTAACATAATTCCATTCCTCCGTTTGTTTTCTATTTTTAGAATAAGATAATTATACCCCATATTTTTAAAAATGGAAACCCTAAATTCCGTTTTCCCACTACATAACAAAAGAAACGCTTATTTTCGCTTTCTTCCTAGTACATATGCTAAAGCAATTGCAGAAATGCCAAAGCCAAATAATGCTAATGTACTCTGACTGTCATCTCCCGTTTTTACCGGTTTCTGTGGCTGTCCTGCATTGCCATTTTGTGAAGGTTTCTGTTCATTTGGTCTGTCCGGTTTAGGCGGTATCTGTGGTGCTACAGGTTTATTCGGTTTTTCTGGAACTACAGGTTTATCCGGTTCTACAGGTTTTTCTTCTTTTTCAAACTGTGCTGTCAATTCTCTATCCTTATCTACTGTAAATGTGTATTCCTTTTCTGTGCTGATAATCTCATTGTTTTCTAGCCAACCTGTAAATTTATATCCTTCGTTTACATTTGCGATGACTTTTACTTCTTCTCCGATTTGATAAACTTCCTTTTCAGGAACAATTTCTACAACACCCATTTTATCATCATTTGCATTTGCAGTGATTGTATATGTTTTCTCCGGAAATTCTCCCAAAAACTTGGCGTCTGCCCAGTCCGCATGGTCATTAAAGTTATTTTCACCTTTTAATGCTTTAAGCGTAACTTTCTTCGCATTTTCAGGCAATTCTATAGCAAATTTTTTCATCGGTGTTTTCTGTGCCATTTCACCACTGTCAAATACAATCTGACCGTCTATCTCAATACAGAACTGTACTTTTCCATCGTCTGCATTGTATTGACAATAATCAATTCCAACAAATCCTTCCAATGCCTTGTAACCTTTTCCTGTAATGTCATACACGATTACAGACTCCGCATGCGTTCCCAAACCTTTTTTAAATGCTACCGGTTCGCCCTTTTCATTCGCCAACTGAATTGTACTGCCTAAATGATTTCTATCACGATTTACCTGTGTACCGTAACCTACTGTGGCGCTCTCCCACTCTAAATCTGACAGGTATGCACCTTTTCTCAGTTCGATACGATATGTTTCTTTTGTTTTTCTATCTGCTGCTGTTACAACAATGTCTACATTTTGCAGTCCATCATAAACATTAAGTTCTCCCTCGAAAACATTTCCTTTCGCTGCCTTTTCTCTTGTCTGTTTTACCTCCACCGTCGCATCTGAATCAATAGCAGTTACTTTTAATGTTGTCTTATCACTATCGACAAACTGCTCACTTGTTTTCTTTTCATTTAGTAAATCAGAAGTAATATTTTTTCCATCTAAAATAACTTCCTGAATACCTGTATTTGCATCAAACTGTTTATAAACGGTTACACGATAATTTTTCTTAAATAGTTTATCTCCTGCCACACACTGTATAAGAAGTGTATTTTCTCCCTCTTTTAATTTGTTAAATGTGGCTTCCGTACCATTTTTCACCTCTCCATTTAAAGAAATTTTAACTGCTGATGCATCTGTATTTACTTTTACATTTAAGTTCTTTTCTTTTTTGTCCAACGCAAAGAAATATTCTTCTTTTTCCGCATCAAAGTTTGTTAATCCTTTGCCATTCAATGTAATACCGTTTACCTGCATTTTAGTTGAAGGCATATAAGTCACATTTAAAATATATTGCTCGTATGTTGTATTGTCTTCGGCATAAACACGAACATAGAAACTATTTAAACCGTTTCTGAAATCCGCTTTTGCCGTGTATCTGTTCCCTTCATTTGAAACATTCAACGGTGTTCTGTATTCTCCTGCAAGCACTTCCACTTTTCCGATTTTTCCCTCTGTTTCTACTACAATGTCAGATGTTGCTTTACTGCCATCTGCATTCATATAAAAACTCTTTGTTTCTATCGGTTTGTTCTGCTCAAACTGTAGTTGTGGCATACTTAGTTTATTAACTTGAATTGCACTTTCACCTTTTAACTGTACGGTTAATACATATGTATTTTTTCCACGTACAATCCGAAGTTCATCTTTATCCTGTACCTCTAAAATAAGAGTATCCGTATTATTTAATTCTCCCGCAACTTCTGTTCCGTTTATATATATCTGTGTTTTTCCCACACTATCATTTACGGAAACATAAGATAACATTATTTTCTTTAACGATTGTGGTACAAGTATATTCTGCTCTTTGTTATCACCACGTTTATATACTATACCATTGTTTACGGAAATTTCCTGCAATTCGTCTGTCTGTTCAGGCGAAACTGCTACTTTCACCTTTTCGCTTGGCATTCCTACGATACCGTATTGGTCTTTTGGATATACCTGACAGAAAATATCTTTTTTACCTGCAACAGAAAGTTCTTTTTCTTTTGTTACAGTTGTCTTTTCTACTTCTCCTTCTTTCCAATACCATCTGTATACGGTTTCACCCTCTTTTGCACCTTGTGTATCAGCAAATTTATATTCCACTTTTGCTTTACCGTTTTCTACTTTTGTCTTCACATCAGAAACAGTCGGACGTACTGTCTTTGTCTGCTGAACGGAGATTTCTTCTCCTTCTAACAACTTGTTGAACTCTGTATCGGCACTTCCCACATGGAAATCGGAAAATGTTACTTTCTTTGCTCGTGCATTTGATTCCCAACAAGCCATACCGATTTTATAGTCATTTCCAAATGATGCATTTGTAAATTCTTTTGCTGTCTGCCATTCCCCATTTTCTTTTTGATAAGAAAGTGTAATTTTATCATTCTTTTTCGTTATTCCCAAATATGCAGAAGTTACATTGTTGTCCGCCTCATTTCCATGATATTCCTGTGCAGCGGCATTTTTCTCCTCTACAGTAGCAATTCCATTATAATGCGATTTCTTTCCTACTGTCACATAGTTATCATCATCATGGTATAAAATAAATGATGCTGTATCCCACTGATTATTTTCTTTTATTGGCAATCCCTCTACTTTTACAACTGCACGAAGATTATTTTTCTCTACATTCTTCGGATTGTATAGGAATAAATTCTTCACCGTATTCGTATTCGTATACAAATCACCCGGCTGCATTGTCACTTCAATAGAATTGTCTGTCAATTTATATTTTGCCTTATCTTCACGCTTAATCTCAAAATCAGCGTTAAGTGCTTTCACTTCTCCACCATAAATGACAACTGCTTTTCTATCTTTCGCTGTTCCTTTTACTGCATTTACCCAAACAACACCATTTGCTTTTGCAGTCAATTCACCTGTGGAAGAAATAATTGCACTGTTTGTTTCTCCACCTGTAAGGAAATCTGTTACAGACCATGTTGCTCCATTTCCCTTTTTCAGTGTGAACTGTACTTTTTCATTTACTTTTACTTCTTTGTTATCCTCTTCTTTTATTTCAATTTTTTCTGTTTCGGTCGCTTCTCCACCAACTGTAACTTCAATCTCATTTGATTTTACAATCGTATCGTTCCAACGATAGTATGCAAAAACAGTTGTTTTTCCTTGTTTTATTCCTAAAATCTGCCCATTTTTATCTACAGTTGCAACATCTGGATTGGTGCTTGCATAACAAATATTTCGTACCGGTTCTACAGGCGCTTGATTTTTATTACGAATAACTTTAATATCATCACCTTTGATAGAAATATTCTTTTCTGTTGCATCATCTTCCGCCACTGCATACAATTTCAATCCGTCATCATACACATTGTTTTCAATCTTAACATTTTTTGATTTTGTAAATTCAAAAACATTGTCTACTTTCTTATTATTTGTATTTCCTTTAGCATCTGTTTTTAACTGTACAGACTGACCTGCCTGAATGGTTTTGTTATCTAATGCAATTCCCACTGTTACATCAGGATTCATACGGAATACTTTGTTGTTTTTAAATGTCAGATTTTCTACACTTTCCGCTTTTACCACCGTATCCTCGTCCATATAGAATGTATTTCCCTCAATACTGATATTCTTATGAATCGGATTTGATGCATCAGGGAATTGTCCTCCTTTTGTTACCGGGTGAATATATATTGCAGGTGCATATTCCCAGCTTGTTCTTCCTATATCCTTTATATAAAAAGTGTTGTTTCTGATTTTCATATCACGGATAGGTCCTGACTCATACCAGTCATTTGAGTCATTGGAAAGGAAAATGGTTGCCATAGACATATTGTGGAAAACATTGTTTTCAATAATGACTTCCTTTCTTGTTGTACAAAGTATACCTCTTGTAGGCACATTTCTGAATGTACAATTTCTAATCGTAACTTTCGGTGCATATGTTACATTTTCTGCCACATATTTAGGTTGACCACCAATTTTATCCGATAGATTTTCCGGTAAATCTTCTTTAAATTTAATTTTCATTGTACGAAGATCGTTTCCATTTTCACCCGGATTGGAAATAACCTCCGCTACTTCATACTGTTTTTCTCCGTCTGTTGAAGACAGCAAATCTCTTGTAAAGAACTGAACCTTATCTCCTACATGATACTGTGGAAATCCTCCCTGCTGATTGTGAATATACTTTAACTCTAATGTGTGAGAATCTATTCTTTTCTCTACCCTTGTAAACGTTCCATGCAAATTAATCGGGTCATCATGTGTATTGGCAAAATTACAATTTTCAATTACAATTTCTCCTGAAGCACCTGACGCATGAATACCATCAGCATAACTCACTGTCAAATGTCCTGAATTTTCTCTTGGCATAAGATTGCAATCCTTGTAATATACATTTTCACTCATCTGAATGAGCCAGCCAAATCCATGCATAAAATGAACATTTACTTTCTCTGCACGGACATTTTTACTCTCCCAAGTAAATGCACCTGCCGTTTCTCTTACAGCACTGCTTGCCAGTTCAAAAACCATTCCTTTTTCCTGCATGGCAGGACGTGTTACAGCATAGTGAACTCTCACTTGATTATTTTCTAACTTTTCAATTTTAATTGCATTTTGAAACGGTCCCTGATTAGTATAATAATTTCTTGTCATCTCATCATCAGGCTGGTATGCAACTACTGCATAGGAATTATGTATTCCTTTTTCCGTCCAATACGGGTAATTTGTATACGGGCTGTTTTCACTCTTCCAAAGAATCGTATTTCCTTGAATTTCATATGGGAAACAATTCGGAATATAAAAATCTGTGTAATCTCTTCCTCCACTTTCGCCCATATTTGTAACCGTCATCTCAGATACAGTAGGAACTGCAAAATCCCACGAAAAATTATGCAAAGTAATATTTTCTGACTTTGCCACCGCTAAAGCCATCATATTTCCGTGCATCATAAATAAAGAACCATTTCCCTCAATGGTAAGGTTCTTTTGCTCTTCGATTAAAATTCCGATTGTTTTTACCGGATTTTCAATACTGTTTGTATTAGAGGTATGATACTCCCTTTTCTGTGCCTTGTCTTTGTAAATATGGTATTCTCCTTTTGGAAAGTTCAATGTAACCTCTTTCTTTCCTCCGTCTGATACCTTTTTTGCTTCTTCTAACGCTTTCCAAATTGCCTCAGCACTATCGTTGACTCCGGTTGGATCTGCACCAAAATCACGTACGTCAATTACAACACCGTTATTTTTCTTCGCACTTTCTTCTCCGTCCTTTGCCAAACTGACTGTCGGCTGAAGTAATAAAGCGAATATAAGCAGCAAACTCATAATTCTACTTCGTTTTCTGTTCTTTTTCATAATATTCCTCCTTTTCTTTACTTTTCATTTTGTATGTTTTTAATAATTTTTTCAATGTTCTTATCTTCTTTTTATGTTTTTCGTTGTTTTATACATGTTACTCCCTTTTATACTAAAAATTTCTTTTGTTTTTTGTATACTTTTACTATTAGGGGGAAATATAATGAACTGTAAAGAATAGAAAAGATTATGTATGCTTTCACAAAATATATTTTTTATTGTATCGGAAAATTGTGCACAACAAAAAACTGCCCAAATCCCTTTTTCAAGGAACTTGACAGTTTTTATATGCTAAAAATGCCAACCCCTGAAAATATTCAGATGCTTGGCATTTCTTTCTCATTTGTATAATGACTCCAAGGGGAATCGAACCCCTGATTCCAGCGTGAGAGGCTAGCGTCTTAACCGCTTGACCATGGAGCCGTTTTTCATACTTGTATATTATAAAACATCTTTTCCTAATATGCAAGTACAAATTTTGAAATCATTATTTTTTCTGAGACAAAAGAAAATATATTGCACTTTTCTTATTTCCATTTTATAATAATAACAAGAGAGAACAACCGCCACAAGTGGTTGACCTTGGAGTTCTAAATAACTGCCCACACATTCGGTCAAAAACAGGGGCAGTTATTTTTTATGCTTGTCTATGTAGGCAAGCAGTGTAATGATAAATATTCCAAAAGATTTCCACTCTTTTCTTATTTCATCATCGTCCAATATCCCTGAACGAAGATAAACAGCACAACAACCGGCAAAATAAATGTCAGATAAAATTTCACTGCCTTATTTTTCGGAAACTTCAATCCCGTTCCGGCATTTGCTTCTTTTAAGAAATTATCCCAGCCCCAGCCGTATCTTGTCACACAGAACAACAGGTAGACCAGTGAACCGAGCGGAAGAAGGTTATTGCTGACAATAAAGTCTTCCAAATCCATGATATTCTTTCCTGCGACTGTAAATCCCGCCCAGTCCGTCATTCCAAGTACGCACGGGATTCCCAAAACAATAAGTAAAATTCCGTTAATCCATGTAGATTTCTTCAGAGACCACCCCCACAATTCTCTTGCGCAGGTAATAACATTTTGAAATACTGCAATAATTGTGGATAGCGCCGCAAACGTCATAAACAGGAAGAACAACGCTCCCCACAAACGCCCGCCTGCCATTTCATTAAATACATTCGGCAGCGTCACGAAAACAAGTCCCGGTCCTTCCCCCGGATTGATGCCGAAGGCAAAACATGCCGGAAAAATAATTAATCCTGCCATTATCGCCACACACGTATCCAGCAGTGTAACACTTATTGCCTCTCCCGCAAGTGTTCTCTCTTTTCCAATGTAACTTCCGAAAATTGCCAAAGCGCCGATACCGATACTGAGCGTAAAGAATGACTGTCCCATAGCCGCAAATACGGTTGTTCCAATCCCAACTTCTTTCATCTTACTCAAGTCCGGTTTTAAATAGAATGAAAGACCTTCCATCGCATTTGGCAATGTCACCGCGCGAACAACAAGAACGATCATAATCAAAAACAGACTGACCATCATTGCTTTCGTAATCTTTTCCACCCCTTTTTCTAAACCTAAAGAGCATACAATCAAACCGATAACAGAAATCACCAACATCCAAAATAACATTTCATTTCTGTTGGAAGTCAACGCCGTAAAAATTTCCGAAATTTTTTCCGCACCCGCTCCCGCAAATTCTCCTTTTGCCATCTTTACAAAATAGGCTACCATCCAGCCGCCTACGGTTGTATAGAACATCATCAGCAAATAATTTCCTGCGATGGCAAAATATTTATGTATATGCCACTTCGTTCCTTTCGGTTCAAGCACCTCATAAGACTTGGCGACACTTTTTTGGCTGGCTCTTCCTACCGCAAACTCCATAATAACAATCGGCAAACCTAACACAAGCAGAAAGAACAGATAAATCAGCACAAATGCTCCGCCGCCATACTGTCCCGTAATATATGGAAACCTCCACACGTTCCCCAAACCGATTGCACACCCCGCCGAGATCAAAATAAAACCTAATCTCGAAGAAAACTTTTCTCTCTTTTCCATCTGTAATTTTCCCTCTATTCCTCTTCTTTTTCCTGCGGATATTCCATCAATGACGATTTACATTCCGCATCTACCATAATCTGTAACTCTTTTTGAGCATTTCTAATAACTACTTTATCATGCTCTCCCCCAAATTCTCCGTCAAGTGTCCATGAGATTTCTTCCAGCGATTCAAATGTAACCTCTTTTGTCTTGAAGGAATACATATATTTTGAATCCTGCTGCTCCGAAACAAGGGCAAGAATAATCCCCTGCAGTTCCAGTGGGTTTTTCGGTTTCTTTATCAAAGTCGCCTCAAATTCCCCGTCATCAAACACGACCTTTTTCCCTACCATATTTTTAAATCCGCCCACTGACCGGGAATTTGTTACCATACCAAAAATAAACTCATCTTCAATAACTTCGCCATCGTGAGTCACCCGAATATTATATGACGGTATATTAAACAATCTCTTTGTTCCCTCCAAAACATATGCCAAATGACCGAGAACATTTTTTATTTCCTGTTTTGTCTGGTAGGAAACGTCCGTAAACAGACCAAATGCAGCAATATAAACAAAGATATCTTTATTGAAACGTCCCACATCACATGAAAATATCTCTCCGTTGACCGCAACGTCAGCCGCTTTTAACAGTTCTCTCGGAATATGAAGACTTTTGGCAAAATCATTCGTCGTCCCGGTAGGAATATATCCGATTGGAATTTTATTTTCTCTCTGCATCATTCCTGTCACAACTTCGTCCAGCGTTCCGTCTCCACCGCTGCATACAAGCAAATCATAATCTCCCGTAAAATCTGCCACTTTTCTGTAACCGTCTCTATATTTTTGTGTCGGATATACAGTCACTTCGTATCCCGCCTTCACAAAAATATCAAAAATATCAGATAATCTTGGTTTTAATAATCCTTTTCCTGCATTAGGGTTATAAATAAACAATAACTTTTTCATGTTACCCTCCATATATTTCAAAAAAGATTGCGTCGAGACGCAATCTTTTTATCTATTTTCCTGATACTAAAAGTTCTTTCATCTTCTCCGTTGCCATAGTCTCATCATCGCCATCTGCAACTACTGTTAATTCATCTCCTGTTGAAAGTTGAAGACTCATCATACCCATAATACTTTTAGCATTAATTTTTTTTGTTCCTACTTCAATAAAGACCTGACTTTTAAATTCGTTCGCCACCTGAACTGCCTTTGCTGTCACTCTTGCACAAATACCATCTTCTGCCTGAATCGTCACCGGTTGCTTAATCATAACGTACCTCCTTGTTTTCTCTGAGTTTATCGGCCATTTCGCCCAATTTCCTCAGACGGTGATTCACTCCCGATTTTCCTATTGGTGTAGTGAGTAAATCCCCTAATTCCTTTAATGTTGCTTCCGGATATTCCAACCTTGTCAATGCCACATCTCGCAAGGCATCAGACAGGTTTTCCAACCCGATTGTGTCGCGAATATACACAATATCTTCCACTTGTTTTACCGCTGCGGAAACAGTTTTATTAATATTCGCTGTTTCACAGTTTACTTTTCTATTTACCGTGTTACGCATATCTTTTATGATACGCACGTTTTCAAATTTCATCAATGCAACGTGTGCTTCTATGATATTAAGAAGGTCTGCAATCTGCGCACCTTCCTTGACGTATACAACATAAGATTTCTTCCGAAGTATCACTTTTGCATCTATCCCAAAACTATTCATTATCTTCTGCAACTGCTCGGCTTTCGCACGAACGGCACAGACAATTTCAAAGTGATAGGATTTCTCCGGGTCACTGATAGATCCCGATGCTAAAAAAGCACCTCTGATAAACGCTCTTTTACAACAATACTGTTGAACAATTACGTTTTTTACAATGGAAAGTTCCTCAAAAACTTCTCCATCTTTATTAATCAACTTCGTTGCCTGAAGCACCTTTATTGCTTCTTCATGCTTTTTCACAATAATCCAATACGAAACACTCTGCCTGATGAGATTTTTTCGTATGGAAATTTCAGTTCTTATATTAAATGTTTTTTCCAGTAATGTAAAGCACTTTCTTGCAACAATCAGATTTTCTGTATGTATTTTTATTGCATAACGATTATTGCTGTCAATCATGACGCTGCCACACATGCTGATTAATGCAGAAATTTCCGCAATCTGACAATGTCTTGCCGTGCTTATCTGTCCGCCTAATTCCTCTTTAATTTCTCCCGAAAACGACATTTGCCACCTCTACTTACATTTTTCTGAGAGCATCTTTTTCAATATCGCGATGCTCAATTCTCACCCCATACTGATTTTTCTCTTTAAAATAATCGTATAAAGCATTTGCCAAAGTAACGGAACGATGTTTCCCTCCTGTACAGCCTATTCCGATAACCAACTGATGTTTCCCTTCAGATATATAATTCGGTATCAAAAATTCGACCATATCTTTCAATTTCTGTAGAAATATATCTGCTTTTCCATTACTCATCACATAATCCTGCACTTCTTTTTCATTCCCTGTTCTTGGGCGGAGTTCGTCTATATAATACGGATTTGGCAAAAAGCGGACATCGAACACTAAATCAGTATCGTTTGGAATACCATATTTAAACCCAAAAGATACGACGGTGAGATATAAATTTTTGTATTCCTGATTATTCACAAAAATATTTTGTAATGCCTGTTTTAACTCTCTTGTCAGAAGAAGACTCGTGTCAATAATGTAGTCTGCCCTCTTCTTAATCGGCTCAAGAATCTCTCTTTCCTGCAATAAACCGTCCCCGATGCTTCCCTGTGCTGTCAGCGGGTGGTTTCGCCTCGTTTCCTTATATCTTTTAATCAACACCGAGTCGCTTGCATCTAAAAACAAAATCTCGCAGGAAATTTCTTTTAACATCTCCTCCAACTCCGAAAATTCCTGCCCCCCGCGGATATCAAGCCCCAGCGCAATTTTGTTGAACTCCGGTCCCGGCACTTTTAATAATTCCGACAGTTTAGGAAACAGAGGAATCGGCAGATTATCTACACAAAAATATCCTACATCTTCCAAAACTTTTAATGCTGTACTTTTACCTGCTCCCGACATTCCCGTTACAATTACTACTCTCATCTTAAAATTCTCCCAGTTTTTTCACTTCCGGCTCAAGCGTAACACCAAATTTTTCTTCCACTTTTACCGTCACCTCTCTCATTAATTCCACCACATCTTCTGCAGTTGCATTCCCTCTGTTAATAAGAAAACCACAATGCTTTTCGGACACCTGCGCATCTCCGACACGGAAACCTCTAAGTCCTGCCTGCTCAATCAACTGTCCCGCAAAATGCCCCTCCGGTCTTTTGAATGTACTTCCCGCGCTGGCATATTCAAGCGGTTGTTTTGTCGTTCTCTTCTCTCTGAGTTCATTCATATATTCTCTAATTTCTTTTGCATCTTTCTTTTCCAACTGTAAAACAGCTTCCAACGCAATGTAACCTCTTCTTCCAACAATACTTGTCCTGTATCCCAACTCTAATTCTTCTTTACTTAACGTGAGAAGTTCTCCTTCTCTTGTCAATACGGTCACTTCTTCCAGAACGTTTTTCATCTCGCCGCCATAAGCACCTGCGTTCATCACAACCGCACCGCCTAAGGTTCCCGGGATTCCTCCGGCAAATTCAAGACCCGTCAGCCCGTTCCTGCACGCTTCACTTGCCACTTTCACAAGCAAAGCGCCTGCCTGCGCTCTTATCTTAGTTCCCGACACTTCGATTTTGTCCATCTGCTTATACAGGCGGACAATCACACCTCGAAAACCTTTATCTCCCACCAAAAGATTGCTTCCGTTTCCGAGCAGATAAAACGGCATATCCATTTCATTGCACAAACGAACAACTTTCTGTACTTCATCAACCGTCTCAGGGCAGACAAAACAGTCTGCCGGTCCGCCGATGCGAAATGTAGTGTGTCTGCTCATCGGCTCATCTGTAAAAACTCTTTCTTTATCTATAATTTCTGTTACTCTATCTAAAAATTTTCTATCCATACCTGTCTCCTGTTATTTATACCCTATCTGTTATCAAAACATTTCTTTTCATGATACACTAATCCTCTTCTAAATTCAATGAACTCTTGCAAATTCGTAAAAAATACGTTATATTAAAAATACTATTTATTTTTAATTTAAGAAGGAGTGAAAAACAATTGGACTCGAGTGTCGTCACCCAAAGTATTGTTTTAATTATTTTACTTGCGCTTTCTGCATTTTTTTCATCAGCAGAAACATCGCTTACTACCGTTAACCGAATACGAATGCGTTCGTTGGCAGAGGAAGGAAATAAGCGTGCCAAGATGGTTATTAGGATTACCGAAGATTCCGGCAAGATGTTAAGCGCCATTCTTATCGGTAACAACCTTGTAAACCTTTCCGCCTCTTCCATCACAACAAGTATTGCTTATGTGTTTGGTGGTTCGGCAGTTGCTATTGCTACAGGTATTATTACACTGTTAATTCTCTTATTTGGGGAGATTTCTCCAAAGACGGTGGCAACAATCCATTCAGAAAAACTTGCATTGGTTTATGCCTACCCTATCAGTTTCCTTATGAAGATTGCTACACCATTTATTTTTATCGTAAATAGTTTATCAAAAGTAATCTTATTTATTCTGAGAGTAGACCCTAATGCAAAGAATGACTCCATGACCGAGAGCGAACTGCGTACAATCGTAGATGTCAGCCACGAGGACGGTGTCATCGAATCTGAAGAAAAAGAGATGATTTATAACGTGTTCGATATGGGAGACGCAAAGGCAAAAGATGTTATGGTACCTAGAGTACACGTTACCTTTGCCGATGTGGAAAGTACTTACGAAGAGTTAATCGAAATCTTCCGTGAGGACAAATTTACCCGACTGCCTGTCTATGAGAATACGACAGACAACGTTATCGGAACCATTAACATGAAAGATTTACTTCTTTTTGATAACCGAAAAGAATTTCATGTCCGTGATATTCTCCGTGAAGCATACTTTACGTATGAGTATAAGAGTATTTCCGAACTGCTCGTAGAGATGAGAGAAGCTTCTCTGAATATCGTTATCGTACTTGATGAGTATGGTGAGACGGCAGGTCTTATCACTTTAGAAGATTTGCTCGAAGAGATTGTCGGTGAAATTCATGATGAATATGACGAAAATGAAGAAGAGTTCTTTAAAGAGATTAATGAGCATGAATTTATCGTAGAAGGTTCTATGAACTTAGACGATTTAAACGACCGTTTAGATTTAGGTTTGACTTCTGAAGATTATGATTCCCTCGGTGGATTTATCATTGAGCAGTTGGACCGACTGCCTGAATTACATGATGAAGTCGTTACGGATTCAGGTATCCGTCTTGTCGTAGAAACATTGGACAAGAACCGTGTAGAAGATGTTCATATTTACCTTCCTGAGAATTTTCGGGAAGAAAAAGACGAGGAAGAAGAATAATTTATCACAAATATCATAATAAGCAGAAAAAATGGAAGACTGCCGTAATGGTTTCTTCCATTTTTATATTTATCCTTTTGTTGAACCTTTCGTCATTCCTGCCACGAGGAATTTCCTGAAAATCAGTGCCACTATCGCCGGAGGAATAACTGCCAAAAGCCCGGCTGCCGCCGTCACTCCGTACTGCACCATATCTTTCGTCATAAACTCCGATGTCACGATTGCGACAGGTTTTGTCTCTGCCGACGAAGCAAGAATAAGCGGTATTTGAAATTGACTCCAACCACTCAAAAACATAATTAAAATTGATGAAAAGATAACCGGGTAGGATATTGGGAGAATGATTTTAAAAAAAGTATGAATCCTCCCACAGCCGTCCACCCTCGCCGCTTCCTCCAATTCTTTCGGAATTGTGGCAAAATAATTCGATATCAGCCACACATTCATCGGAAGAAACGAACTCACATACACCATACTGAGCCAAAATGTATTATTCAATAATCCTTTATCCACAAAAATACGGAACAACGGAATAATTGTCGCAAAAATCGGAATGACCATTGTAATAAGCAGACTGTTTCGGATAAACTTTTTCCCCGGAAATTCCATTCTTGTCAAAACATATCCACTGACAAGGGCAATCGGTACACCGAATAAAATCGTACAGCCTACCGCCTTCATTGAATTTGCCAGTCCGGTAAAGAGACGGATATGCTGGGAACTGTTCACATCAAACAGCATTTCATAGTTGTTCCATGTCATTTCTTTCGGCAGCATTCCCACTGTATTCTTAAACATCTCATACTCAGGAGTTACCGACACAATAAACGCCCACACAAATGGTCCCAACGTTAAAATAAGAAAAAGAATCACCGCAGCAATATAGAGAAGGGAAACTTTTTTGCGCCTTTTCATTAGTATTCCACCTCCTTATTCAGACTTCTCAAATAGAAAAATCCGAGAATTGCCGACAGAAGCATAATGATATAAGTCAATGCACTTCCTTTTCCAAAGTCTAAAAAAGAAAACGTCGTCAGATAGTTCTCAATTAACAAGTTTTTGCCTAAATCTTTGTACCCCGAAATTGCCACAATCTCATCAAAAATATTGATTGCAGTTATGGACGCCGATGTCATTCCAATAATCAGAAACGGTTTCACAAGGGGGAGTGTGATATGAAAAAATCTTGATTTTCTGTCTGCCCCGTCTATTTTTGCCGCCTCATATAATTCCTCCGGTATAGCACGTAGCCCCGAAACCGTAACGATTGCACAGAACGGTACACTTCTCCATGCGACAACAAGCGCAACGACAAGAAGTAAAAGCCACCTGTCCGTCAGCCACTCTATCGGTTTGTCTATCAACTTTAGAGAAATAAGCAATTTGTTCATAAAGCCATATCCCGAATGAAAAACGAACTTCCAGATAATTCCGTTCACAATCGGCGGCATCGCCCACGGCAAAATGGCAATCGCAGTCAAAATACCCGAAATCTTCGTATCCACATTTAAAATAAGCGCTACCGCAAACCCACATACCGTTGTCACAGCCATAACAATCACGAGCAGAAACAGCGTGTTTTGCAGACTGTACCAAAATGTGTCCGATTTCAATATAGATATGTAGTTTTCTAATCCAATTAACTTAATATCATTCGGCGCCGTCAGTTTCATTTTGTGAAGACTGTAGGAAAATGTCATGACAATCGGGTACAGCACCAATGTACACATAATAAGAATTACTGGCGTAAGAGTAACATACGCCAGTAATTTTTCCTTGTTTCTTTTCAACATACTATTTTACCAATTCTTTTATCTTCTTATCCATCGTATCAAACGCTTTCTCAGGAGAGATTTCTCCAAGAACCATTTTGTTTACGTTATTATAAATTGTGTTTGACATTTCTGAATAGTAGTCCGGCACTCCTTTAGGGAATGGAGATTTAATTAATTTCGCCTGATCAAGCATTGCTCCTGCATTTTTAATTGTGCCGTCATTGATTAATTCTTCGATAACCGAGTTTCTTGTCGGAATGGAACTGTTTTGTGCGTACAGTTTTTTCTGTACTTCCGGAGAGGAATACCATTTTACAAACTCTTTTGCTTCTTCTTTGTTTTTAGAAAATGCAGTAATTCCAATCGCTTCCGGAAGCGGCATTGTCACCTGTGAAGTTCCTTCTTTTCCCGGCAATAAAATCGGTTTAATCTGTCCGACTACGCTGCTCTCCTCAGGATTATTGCTGATTCCAACAAATTTTGTGGGTCCGACCATAAAACTTGCCTCTCCTGAAGTAAGTTTGCGGTAACAGTCCATACCTGAAAATGTTTTTGCCGCAGGATCAATCAATTCTTCATCTACTAATTTTTGTTCAAATTTCAATGCGTCCAACACTGCTTCTTCATTTAATGTTCCGTCCTCGTTAAACGCTACGCCATTTCTTGCAAACGCAAGCCAAATCATTGAAGTTGTTGCCGATTCGTCCGCATTTACCGGAAGAGTGAACGGATATTTTGTCACTCCGGACTCTTTCAATTTCTTTAATGCGTCATAAACTTCGTCCCATGTTTCCGGCGCTTTCTCAATTCCGGCCTTTTTGAAATGTTCCTCATTATAATATGCGATTCGGTAATCGTTCGCATATGGAACTGCCAATACCTTATCATCTATTGTAAATGTCTCCAGTGTAGGCATGTCCTTTTTATCTTCTTCGCTCATTTCAATCGGTTCAAGCCAGCCCGCACTGTTCATCTCACCAACCCATGACCAGTCTACTTCCACTACGTCCGCAGCGGCTTCCCCACCTGCTGCCGCAATGGAGACTTTATCGCGAATGTCGTCCCAACTTACTTCTTCCACATTTACCTTAATTCCTGATTCTTCCTCAAACTCTTTTAAAAGTTCTTCCCCCGGATTTCCCCAGTCAGGAATCATGAATGTAATTTCTTTTTTACCATCTGTTTTGTCTTTTGATGGTTCCTTTTTTCCACAGCCTGCTGCCATAGTTCCCACTAAAGCCATACACAAAAGAATACTTACGATTTTCTTTCTCATCTGTTTTCCTCCTTTTTTTAAATCTCTAGTAGTATACCCAAATTTTTCCTCAGTTTCAATTCTGTGACAGTTTTTTCCTATTGTTTTTTGTTGTAGTACTATACAGATTTTCTATACAGCCTGTTTTATTATTCCTCTTCCTCATCATCTTCTTCCCCTGTCAGACGCAAAATATCATTGACTTCCTCTTCCGTCATCTCCATATAGTCTGCTAGTTCTTCCAAAGTCGGCTTTCTGTTCAAATCTTCTGTGAGATTTTTTAGACTCTCGTCCAAAAATACTACCTTCTCCACCATTTTATTATCCTGATGTTTCACTTCCTCCTGCTCCTCCACAAGCAGTTGCATCATCTGACGAATACCCTCTAAAATTTCCTGTTCTTCCGCCTCTTCTTTTTCCAGTGCAAGCATCAGTCCCACATTTCCCTCCTGAATTAAATCGCCGATGAAAAATTCAGGAGTATGTAATTCTTTTGCAATCTCTACAACTTTCGGAAAATATTGTTTTAATTTTTCCTCTCTTTCATTCAAAGGTACCAACGAGGACATTTCTTCCAAATATGTTTCTAAATATAACTCGTCCTCCTTGGGGAAATTCTTTTCCTCCTCTTCCTCTACAACCGTTCCCCCTTTTTTCACATAGCCGGTTACGGCTATCTTTTGAGATAAAAGATAGTCGTATACCAGTTCCATTTGTTCTTCTGAAAGTGTGTCCTCCTCAAAATATTTTTCCACATCTTCCATTGTCAATACACGATGTTTTTCTTTTCCTAACTCTAAAATACCATTTAACTTTTCACGAAACTGTAATTTACCGCTCATTTTTCTTCTCCTGTTCTTTTAACTTACAATAATTGTCGGATACCCCGCCTGTTTCAAACGTCTTTCCATGACGACTGCCTCTTTCAGCGTAGGATACTCTCCCACCTGCACTCTCCAGAATCCATTTCCCTGTTCGATAAACGCCGGATATTCCTGTGCCTGCAATTCATTTAGCAGCGCTTCCGCATATCTTCTCTGCCGATATGCGCCGACCTGTACCCTGTACTGCATCACCTGATTCATACCCGGTTTCATCACTGTATCCATAATTCCATCTGCGATTGCATTTGCTATATCATCGAAAGACTCATCAAACAGCTGGTTATCCGTATCGGAATTGATAAATCCCGCTTCCACTAACACAGCGGGCATCTTTGTCCTTTTTAACACAACTAAATTCGGTCTGGCATGAACACCTAAGTTTACAAACCCTATGTCTTCCAATTGGGCATTGATATTCTTCGCCATCTCATATTTAATTCCCGACAAATCATAGACAAGGCTCTCCACTCCCGAAACTTCGTTATCCGTCGGATAGGAATTTCGATGAATGGACACAAAATAGTCCACTCCTGCCTCATTTGCCTCCATCGCCTTCTGATATGGCGACTCATATACGTCTGTTGTTCTTGTATATTCTACATCAAAACCGTGATTTTGTAAAATCTCACCGACGGCCAATGTCAGTTGCAGTGCGTCATCTGCCTCTCTTCTTCCTTTGTAAACGGCACCGGGATCTGTTCCCCCATGCCCTGCGTCAAGCATAATTGAAATTGGCATATGTTTACTCCGTTTTCTTTCTTTTCTATAATACAATATGTCAAAGAAAAGGAATCGTGAAAAGAGGCTATCTGTTTTAAGAACAACCCTGATTTATTTTTACAGAAAATTTCTTAGACTTTGTCAATCACATAAAAAATAAAGTGGAGTCTTTTTCAACTCCACTTTATTTTTATCTATTCTCAATATCTGAAATCATATCTACACGTCTCTGATGTCTGTCACCCTCAAATTCTGTGTTTAACCATTCTTCCACAATCATTTTTGCCAATTCAATACCGATAACTCTGGCGCCGAACGCAAGAATATTTGTGTTATTGTGCTGTTTTGAAAGTTTTGCCGAATATGGCTCGCTGCAAACGACTGCACGTACACCTTTTACTTTGTTGGCTGCAATGGAAATTCCTACGCCTGTTCCGCAAATCAAAATTCCACATTCTACGTCTCCGTCCACAACTGCGCGTCCCACTTTTTCACCATAAACAGGATAGTCGCAACTGTCGTTTGTATCTGTTCCATAGTTTACCACTTCATGTCCCAGTTCTTCCAAAAATGCGACAATCTGCTCTTTCATTTCTACTGCTGCATGGTCATTACCAATTCCAATTCTCATTTTTTAGTTCTCCTTCATTCCGAAATCTATAATCCTTTTTAAACAGTTAGATTATAGCATTTTCACAAAAGATTTTCAATGAGATGAATTTTCCCTTTTATACTGCCGATATAAACGATTTTTCTCCTACCGTGAAAACATGAAGCCGCACGCCATATACTTCTTCCAACAGTTCTTCTGTCAAAACTTCTTTCGGCATTCCCTGCCCGATGATTTTTCCATTTTTCATTGCCAGTATCTCGTCACTGTAATATAATGCCTGATTAATATCGTGCAGTACCATGACAATAGTCAAACCATACTCTTGATTTAGTTTGCGTACCAACTGCAGTATCTGTATCTGGTATCTTACGTCCAAATATGTTGTCGGTTCATCTAAAAGCAACAGTTCTGTATCCTGTGCAAGCGCCATGGCAATCCAAACTCTCTGTCTTTGTCCTCCCGACAGTTTTGAGACCGGACGGTTGCGGTATTTCGTTATTCGTGTCACTTCCATCGCCCATTCCACTTTTTCTCTGTCTTTCTCACTGATCCTGAAACTTCCCGCTTTTCTGTGAGGAATTCTCCCATAACTCACCAGTTTTTCCACACTCAAATCCTCCAAAACAGTATGATACTGGTGTACAATGGCGGATTTTTTTGCCAAATCTTTTAATTTAATGTCACGGAGATTTTCTCCGTACAGTTTTATCTCTCCCGACTCCGGTTTTTGGTTTCTTGTCAGCAGTTGGAATAATGTAGATTTCCCACAACCGTTGGCGCCAATCAAGGTAGTAATTTTCCCTTTTTGCAGTGAAAAGGATACTTCCTGAAGTACCTTATGTTCCCCGTAAGCGAAAGATAAATCCCGTACCTCATAAACATATTTCTGTTCACTCATAGTTCTGTCTTCGCCCTCCTTAATAGTAAAATAAAACTCGGGCCTCCAATAACCGCCATAATCACTGCCGCATTAATTTCATATGGATAGGCAATAGTACGGCCTACCGTGTCTGCAAGCAGCAGGGTAAATGCCCCCAGAAGCATTGTGTACGGAATCAGCACTTTGTGGCTGTTTCCAACAAGCAGCCTTGCGATATGTGGTACCAACAGTCCGAGAAAACTGATACTTCCCACCACTGCCGTGCTGACAGCTGCCAAAAGCACCGCCACCCCGGATACGAGAAGACGCACTGTATTTACCCTGATTCCGAGAGAAAGTATCGTCTTATCTTCCAGTCCCAGAATGTCACATTTTACCGCAAATATAAACGCTAATATAAGTCCAATCACCGTATACACAGAAAGCATCTGAAAATCGCCCCATGTTTTCATTGTAATATTTCCATTTACTATACTTGCCGCCCCGCTGTAGTCCGTTCCCATCATACTTTCTCCTGCTGACATAAGCCCTGAGAAAAAGGCATTCACCGCCACCCCGGTCAAAATAACACGAAGAGGACTCAGTTCTCCTTTCCACGAGAGAAGATATACAATTAAACAGGCAATAATTCCTCCCAAAAACGCAAAAACAGGAACTGCAAGATACAATGACGGTGCAAAGACGGTCACAAGTACCGCCGCCATTCCCGCCCCTGAACTAATCCCCATAATTCCCGGATCTGCCAACGGATTTTTCATTACCGCCTGCAGCATAACTCCGGATACGGCAACCGCTGCCCCGGCGAGCATGGCAATCAAAATTCTCGGAAAGCGCAGCGAATATATTGTCGCCACCGTCTCATCGTATTCTACAAACAGACCTTTTATAATCTGTCCCGGGGACGCCTTTAAACTTCCCGTATTCACAGCAACAAGGAACAGCACGATTAATGCTGCTCCCGTAACAAGAAATGAAATGATTTTTCTTCTTCTGCCAATCAATTTGTTCCCTCCTGATATAAATATGTTTCCAACTCTTGCAGTGCCTCTTTATAACGGAAATTTGCACTCATTCCAAATTTCTCATTGTCCAAATCATACACATAGCCTTGTTGCACCGCCTCGAAATGTTTCCAAATATCATTTGTCTTAAATTCCTCCGCAAACATTTTCTTAACCTGTTCCGGAAGAGCGTGTGAAGTACGCAGAATAATATCCGGCTTTTTCTTTACCATATCCTCGGGATTGATGTTTAGAAAATCCTGTCCGGCTCCATCACCGTACACATTGATGCCTCCGGCAAGTTTTACAAGACTTCCAGCATAACTGCTTTCCGTTGCCACCACATAAGACCCCGGGAGTCCCATCAGCAAAAGAACGGTGGGTGCTTCCTCTCCGGTATGTTTTTTTGTAAAATCAGCTTTAAAGTCTTTAAATTCCTTATAAAGTTCTTCTGCCTTCGCTTCTTTTCCCAGCATCTTTCCAAGTATTAAAATTGATTCGTACATTCCTTCCGTACTCTTTAAATCCAAAAAATAACTTTCCACTCCTATATTTTCATACTGAGATTTCAATTCTCCTTCCAGAGAATTCGGACTTAAAACGATGTCCGGCTTCAGTGATTTTACAATTTCCATATCCGGCGCCATAGGTGAACCGACGCTTTTCGCCTTCTCATAGCGTTTCGGAATGGAATAACTGTCTGTCTTGGGAACTCCCACAACGTTATCCCATTCCAGCCTGTCTAAAATCTCGCAGGTTGCCACAGATGTTGCCACAATCCGTTTTTCTTTTACACTGTTATTTACATTCTGTTCTCCCGACTGGTTTACACACCCCGTCAGGAATAATGCGGAAAGAATTACGGCAATTAACGGTTTCTTTTTCATCTCTTATTTCCTTTTCTTTACAAACACAACTAATGAACCAATGACAAGTACAACAGCCGCTCCAACTGCAATCTCACCAACCGGAACTTTCTTTTTAGATTCTTTTGGCGTTTCATTAGAAGTTTCTTTTGAAGTTTTTTTTACTGATTCTTCTTTTACCGGCTGCTCATCTTCCGTCTTAATCATCTCGCTCACAAAATTTCCGTTTCCCTTTTTTGCCGATGCCATATCCAGTTTTATAAAAAACTGTACGTCTCTTCCCATCGGTTCTACAAACAAAATAGGACTGATATAATTCTCTGCCGAATCTACCTCAAACCGATAGTGATTGCAAGTGTCTCCATCTCTCTCACAAGTTCCTGTCTGTGTAAGTTCTACATTTCTATAATTTCCGTCATTACCTTTTATCTGCATACGGACATTGTTTACGTTGGACATTAAACCAATTCCAAGCGTGACATATGTCTTTCCCTGAGACTGTTCCACCAGCACGCTATCCTCCACGATACTGTCAGCCATACTGTCTCCGAGAGCAATATTCGTTCCTCCGTCCACAGTTTTATTCGTCTCCGGATTTGCGTAGGACGTTGTTCTGCCCACTGTGTAGGCTCCATCTTCCATCGCGTGAACCGGAATATGGGAAACTGCAAGCATGGCAGCCATTCCCAATCCCAAAACAACTTCTTTCCATCGTTTCATATTTATCTTGCCTGTCTCTTTCTATAAACTAGCGCCGCCACACTCGTTGCTGCCGATAAAAGCATAGCAAGTAAAAGCGCTGAATAATTACTATAGTCGGCTGTCTTCGGCGCATTTGATGCCCCATAACTGCTCTGGGCTGACGGCTTAGTCACCTGAACAGAAGAAACCTGTTTCAGCGAAGAATAATTGATACGAAATCTTGCGTCGATGTCCTGATTTCCCATAATAGCCACATGTGGATTTACTTTTACATTTAAGTATTCCTTTGTGTGAGGAAGTGTAAAGGAGAAACACACCGGATTCCCTGCCGCATCTCTTTCTTCTACTTTTGCACTGATATATTTTCCGTCAGTGCCCTCCACTTTCAGTTCCTGAAGGCTTGCTTCAATGTTTCCATATTTCATGGATTTTGTGTAAATGTACATTGTTTTCACACCATTTTTTACAACAATTCTCGCTGTATTGTTTAAAGACTGTGCGGCCATAGAAGCCTGATTTTTTGTTGCATGCCATAACCATACCGGAACTTCATAAATTCCGTCTTTTAAATTATTTTTATCTAATGTTGTGTTTCCTGTATTTAGATTCGGCTGGCTGTTTGTGTCGTTATTGGTTCCATTATTCGTATTGTTATCAGATGTCGGTTTCTTTTTCAGCCCTTTTACTGCTGCCTCGATATTTGCCGCCATCTGATTTACTTTGTCCTGTTCATTTTGTTTCAAACCGCGAATAACTGCCTGTAATGCATTTTCAAGCGTCTTTACCGTTCCATCTGTGTATTTTGTTAAATCTTTTGGAACCGTCGCAATTGCCGCATCTACTTTACTGTAATCCGCTTCCGGCAACTCGCTTACCAACTGTAATTTTCCTTTTAAATCTTTTAAAGAAGCTATCATTCCGCTGATTTCTGATGCGGAGGCCTTTCCGCCTGCAAGCAATTCTTTTGCCTCTTTCTTTTTCAATTCAAACGCTTTCCATGACTCTTCCGTGTAATCTTCTTTTTTCAATCCGTCATAAGATTGTAAGAGCGCGTTTAATCCGCTTGTATCCGCCTGTGCTTTTGAAAAATCTAATGTCAATGTCACAGTTGTCGGATATGGTTTCCCTCCGCCCATCATATTGTTCATAAAGTCCACCGTAATCGTTAATGAGCATTCTCCGTTACCGGAAGGTGTGATTGGAAACTTCATTTTCTCCGGCACTTCAATTTGGGTAATCTCTGTCGGTTTTCCAAATGAAGTGGAAGACTGTTCTGTTTTGTAAGATAAATATTCTGCCCCTTCCACAGTTAAAACATTTGCGTGATATTCTCCCATCATATTGATAACCATGTGTCTGTTCTCAACGGTGGCTGTCATATTGCCTTTTTCATCTACACTTACATTTGCATTTTCCCCAAACGCTTTGTTGAACGCTTCGTTTACGGCAGGAATCGGCGCTTTACTCTTCAGTGATGTAATCGGCACGACATAATCTCCCGCTTCCAACACTTCGGCAGCCTTTACCGCAGGTACCTGCGTCAAACTAAATGTGCAAACTGCTGCCATCGCAAGTGCAGCCAATCTTTTTGCCATTGATTTTATAGTCCTATTCTTCATTTTCATATCCTCCTCTTTTAAATGGTTGCTTTAAACTATTTTTTATTAGTTTCGTCTAACCCACGAGCATTAAAAAAAGCAACTGAAATTGCTGATTAGACTGTATCATAATTTTTTTGAAAATGAAAATCTTTTTTTGTTGCATCTTGGCAACTTTTTTTTATGTTTTCATCACTTTTTTTATTTTACACCACAATTTTTTCTTTGTTGCAAACGGCAACTTTTTATGCAATATACATCGTAAATAAAAGTTTTTTCATATCTCTTCCCCGATAAATCTTTATCCAAATCTTTCCTAACAGTATTCTTCCTCTGTCGTCTGCCATACTTTGAAAACGAATCCAATCCGCCCTGAATGAAAGCAGACGCCCCTGCCGTTCCATATCGCACCATGCTTCCCCGTCCCAATACGCAAACTGATATTCCCTGTACTCGCCGAGCATCTGAAGAAACACCTTTCCATTTTTATTCTGCACATTTAAAATACATGGATTTTCAAATCGTTCATTCCACGTTGAGACTTCTTTTTCCAAATCCAGCTCTTTTTGAAAAATCGCAAACGGAATCGGGTAATTCCCATCGGGATACCTCCCACTCAGACGCTCTCCGCCAAATTCCATTCCCTCTCTGAAACTATATTTTACCCGTTTTGCAATTTCCTCTTTTTTCAATACTTCCAGAGTCTCCTCCTTACAGTATGACGCAATGATAACTGCGTCTTCCCGCGCTGTCTCCTGAGAAACCCCTGTTCCCAGAAGATGCCCGATAACCAATTCCACTTTTTGGCTGTATTCCTTTGCAACTGCCCTGCCCTTTCTTGTCAGCACCGGATTTCTCCGGTCACTTTTATCAAGCAGCCCTTCTTTTTCCAAAGCAGATAATATGCGGCTGACTACATATTTCTCTACCCCAAGCGTTATCGCAAGATTTGTCACATTCCACTGCTCTTTTGGATTTTGAAAACAGATTAATATTTTTACTCTTAATACGTCCATATCATTCTTCCCCTGAAAGCGTTATCTTCACATCATTATTAGTCGCAACTAACTTCCTAAAAGATAACAAATTCCCATTTATTTGTCAATCCGGCATCTTTCCCTTGTCTACACACCGTTCCGGTAATATAATAATGAGGGAATAAGAAAAATAGTATGAGGTAATTGATTATGATAAAATTAGTGGCAAGTGATATTGACGGAACATTATTAAGATACGGGGAGCAGAAATTAAATCCTGAATTATTTGATATTATCCGCCAATTGAAAAAGAAAGGAATTCATTTTATTGCGGCAAGCGGAAGACAGTATGCAAGTATCGTCAATCTTTTTGAACCTGTGAAAGATGAGATTTCCTACATTACGGAAAACGGTTCACTCTGTATTCACAACGGTGAAGTTCTCAGTCGCGGAACGATTGACCGCGAATTAGGAATCCGCATTTTTGAAGAAATCAGGAAACGGGAACACTGCGATGCCGTTCTTTCCTGCGAAGAGGCATGTTATATTGAGACTGCCGATAAGGAATTTTTCCGACATCTTGTGGAAGATATGGCAAATAAAGTTATTCGTGTAGATGATTTGTCTAACGTTGCCTCCCCATTTTTAAAAATCGCTATTTTTGACAACGTAACGCCTGAGGAGACTTTTGTGCATTTCCGCGAAGAGTTCAAGTCGGATATCAAAGTCGTCACTTCAGGAAATGAATGGGTTGACTTTATCTCCCCTGAAGCAAACAAAGGAACTGCCCTGCAGGTTTTCCTTGATTACTTCAACATTCTTCCTGAAGAGTGTATGGCATTTGGTGACCAGCATAACGATATTGAAATGCTTCATCTTGCAGGCGAAGGATATGCCATGTCAGACGCTGCTCCGGGTGTGGCTTCACACTCGACATATGTTACGGATTCCGTAATTGAAACATTAAAAGAGTTATTAGAATAACCAAGAAAAAGGTATCGCACCAGTCTGATATGCGATACCTTTTCTCTACTCTAACTTCAGCAGTTCTGAAAATTCTTTAATTTTCCATTCACTTTCAGGGACGTCTCCAAAACCATACTCTGCAAAGACAAACGGAACTCCCGCCTGTTTTGACGCCTCATAATCGCCTCGGATATCACCTACATAGCAGGCGCTTTCTGAATGATTTCTCTCCATAATCAAACGAATGTTTTCCCCTTTTCCTCTTCCGGTATTTCCAAAACATTCTATGTCTGTAACATATTTTTCCAGATTTGTTTTCTTTAAAAACATTTCAATGTATCCGGATTGACAGTTGCTTACAATAAAAACCCGATGTGTTTTTGATAATTCGATAATGGTTTCCCTTACATTGGGATACAACATATCGCACTCATCATTTTCCAAATCTTCATGTTCGTACTGACAGCATAAGTCCATGACCTGTGCTTTTTCTTCCTCGGAACACCCCGCTAAAACAACGTCTGCAATCTCTTTCATCGTTCTGCCGAACAATGTTTTCAGCCGGTCTGCTGTCACATCAATATGCGTAATACCTATATCACGAATCGCTCTGTTCCATGACTTTGCCACTAACTCCGTGGAATCCCACAATGTTCCGTCCACATCTAAAATAATACTTTCTATCTGCATTTTCACTCCTATATTTCTCTCGTATATTTTTTAAGCCATTCTTTTTCTTCTTCATTTAAGTATGGAGAAACTTTTTCGTATACCGTTTTGTGATAAGTATTCAGATACCGTCTGTATTCTTCTGTCAGCATCTCTGGCTTAATCGCATCTAAATCGAATGGAACATATGTGATTGTTTCTAAATACATAAACTGTCCGTACTCATTTTTTTCGCCTTTGCATACAAGAACCTCGTTCTCCAGACGTACTCCGTGTGAACCTTCAATATAAATTCCCGGCTCAACCGTAAGTATCATACCTTCCTGTAAAACTGCCGTATTTCCTTCACGATATCTTAATTGGAAATTTGCAGGGTCTTCGTGAATATTCAATAAATATCCTATACCATGACCTGTTCCGTGATTATAATCTTTGTTTCTTTCCCACAATGGTTTTCTCGCCAAAATATCTAAGTTTACTCCTGTGCATCCTTCCATAAATTTTGCATTTGACAATTCTAAATTACACATGGCAACAACAGTAAAGTCTTCTTTCATATTCTCCGGTATTTCTCCCAAAGCGTAAGCCCTTGTAATATCTGTTGAACCTTCATAGAAACCGGCGCCTGTGTCTGTTAGGAAAATATTTCCTTCTTTCAATTCCACATCTGTTTCCGGTGAAGATGTGTAATGGCATAGTGCGGCGTGTTCCCCATAAGAAGAAATCGGCTCAAAACTTGGTCTGATGAAGTTACCCATCTCTGCACGGAACTCATCTAATTTATCAGACGCACTCATTTCCGTAATCGTTATTTTTCCAACATTTTCTTTTAACCATTTCATAAATTTAACATGGGCAACACTGTCTTTAATTTGTGCCTGACGCATATTTTCTACTTCTGACGGATTTTTCATCGCTTTAAACAACACTTCCGGATTTCTTTTTTCCACTTTTTTCACATCGGCAGAAATATTACTGTAAATCGCATAATTCAAGCACATCGGGTCAATCAGAAGAACTTCTTCTTCACCGATTTGTTTTACATCCTCATAAATGGCATTATATTTATGTAAAATAACGCCGTCCGCTTCCATATTTACTCTTATCTCATCACTTAATTTTGTTTCATCAATGTATAAATGCATTTTGTCCATTGTGATAATCGCATAAGAAAGAACAAGAGGGAAAAACTCAATATCATTTCCTCGTATATTCAATGTCCAGCAAATATCATCCAATGTCGTTAAAATATGTACGGTTGCACCGTTTTCTTTCATCACTTCTCTAATTCTGCTTAATTTACTCTCGGTAGATTCTCCGGTATATTTTTCCTCTAAAGCAAATACAGGCTCTTTGGAAAGTGACGGTCTGTCTTCCCAAATTTCTCCGATTAAGTCCATATCATACACGATTTTTCCCTGTTTTTCTTCTACAATTTTAGCATATTTCTGCCCATTTCCCATAGAAACAACTCTTCCGTCAAAACCGAGTGTCTGACCATTCTGTAATGCTTCTTCCAAATATTTATCCAATGTCGGTACGTTCGGCCGTCCCATTTTCATCATCTGAATTCCCGTACCCTGTAACTGTTCCGCAGCCTGAATAAAATATCTTCCGTCTACCCAAAGACGTGCTTCCTCTAAAGTGATTACCGCCGTTCCCGCTGAACCGCTAAACCCTGTAATAAATTTTCTTGCCTTAAAATATTCTCCTACATATTCGCTCTGATGAAAATCTGCTGTCGGTACAATATATATATCTATACCGTGACTTTTCATTTGTTCACGCAACATCGAAATTCTTTCCTGTATACTCATTTTCTCTCCTCCTGTAAAATACATAATAACTATAGAAAAAGCCACTACACTTTCGTGTTGTAGCTTTTTCATCATCTTTATTTCATTTCTCTTAAAAATGCCTTATAACCTTTGTATCCTTCATAAATGTCTGCTTTACTTGCAATTTCCCATGGAGCGTGCATAGATAACACTGCCATACCGCTGTCAATAACATTCATTCCGTAATCTGCCATGATGTAAGCGATTGTTCCGCCTCCACCAAAGTCAACTTTACCTAACTCTGCTGTCTGGAAACCGATTTCATTATCATCAAATACTTTACGGATTTTTGCAATATATTCTGCGTTTGCATCACTTGAACCGCTCTTTCCTCTTGCTCCTGTATATTTATTTAAGCAAAGTCCACGTCCAAAATATGCTGTATTTTTCTTTTCAAATGCATTTGCAAACATAGGGTCATATGCTGCACTAACGTCTGAAGAAAGCATATATGAGTTCTGAAGGGCACGTCTTACTTTCAATGAAGATTCTCCTACTGTAAGGGCAACTAATTCTGCAACTGCATTTTCAAAGAATTTTGATTCCATACCTGTTGCTCCTACACTTCCGATTTCTTCTTTATCCACTAATAAACAACAACTTGTTCTCTCAGGATTTTCTACTTCTAACATAGCAAATAATGATGTAAATGCACAAATTCTGTCATCATGTCCATATCCCATAATCATGCTTCTATCAAATCCGCAATCTCTTGCTTTTCCTGCAGGTACAATTTCTAACTCAGCAGATAAGAAATCTTCTTCTTCAATTCCGTAATTATCTTTTAAGAAAGAAAGAATAGTTGCTTTTACTAATTCTTTTTCTTCCTTATCCTCTGTTGAAAGTGGTTTTGAACCAACTAAAACATCAAGTCCTTCCCCTTCAATTACAACGCTTGCCTTCTTATCCATCTGTTCTCCTGCAAGGTGAATCAAAAGATCTGAAATAACAAGTACTGGGTCATCTTCCTTTTCTCCTACAACAATATCAACTGTTGTTCCGTCTTTCTTAGCAACTGTTCCATGAATTGCCAATGGAATGGAAACCCACTGATATTTTTTGATACCGCCATAATAATGTGTATCTAAGTATGCTAAATCTGTATCTTCATAAAGTGGATTTTGTTTGATATCAATTCTTGGTGAGTCTACGTGAGCTCCAAGAATGTTCATTCCTTCTTCTAATGGTTTCTGTCCGATTTGGAATAAAGCCAATGCTTTGCCCATTTGGTTTACATATACTTTATCTCCTGCTTTTAATTCTGTATTTTCAGCAATACACTCTTCCAGATTACGATAGCCGTGTTCTTCTGCCATAGAAACAGCAAGACTTACACATTCTCTTTCTGTTTTTCCCGCATCAAGACAATCTTTATATCTTTTGCTAACTTCTTCTACTTCGTTTAACTGTTCTGCAGTATACTGTTTCCACATATTTTTTCTTTCCATAGCGTATTCTCCTTACTTCAATTTAATTCTCTGTCATTATATCGCTTTAAATAGCAAAAGTCAATCTTTCCATAGGAATTTCCATAGACCAAAAAAGATATGGCATCTGAAATTCAAATGCCATACCTTTTTTAACTTAAATCAATTACGGAAACCGGACATCCATCTCTTGCGTCCTTGGCTGCCTCCTTTATCTCTTCAGTTATATCAGCGTACGCCTCCGCCAATCCTTCATCATTAAACTGAAAAACTTCAGGGCAGAGGCTTACACACATTCCACAGGCAATACAGCCTTCATTCACTTTTGCTTTCATCAGTGTTCCTCCTACTTTTTTATTTAGGATTCCCACTTTTTCTTATCTTATGAATGTTTTCTTTTTTTTGAAAAGAAAATACTTCCGCCTGCCACAACTAATAATGCTAACCATAAACCGATTGGTGTTGCATCTGCTGTTTTTGGTGGTTTTGTTCCTGCCGGTTTGTTATTACCATTTCCGCTACCGTTCCCGCCTTGATTTCCACTACCGTTTCCACCTTGATTTCCGCTGTCGCTTCCACCCTGATTTCCGTTACCGTTTCCATCTTGGTTTCCATTTCCTCCATTGCCGTTTTCGGCTGGAACAAGTGCGTCTGCTGCTGCATTTAATGCATTCAAGGCGTCGGCAATTTGTTTTTCTGTTGCGTTTTTATTTGCTAAAACTTTTTTAGCAGTATTTAATGCGTCCTCAAATACTTTCCATGAATCTGCCGTATAGTCTTTTTCATCATATTTACTATACTTTTCAACTGCTTTTCTTAAAGCATCTTTTCCGTCATTTGCTTCGCCTTTGCCTTCAAGAACAAGAGAAGTCATTGCTTTTCTTAATTCTTTTTTCATTACTTCTACATCATTTGCATCAGGATTTTCTGAATTAGCAAGTTTTTCTGCCTCTTCAATCTTGGCCTGTAGAGCAGCACATGATTCTGTTGTGTAGCCTTTTTTATCCATTTCTTTTGCTTCTGTGATTAAAGCTTTTAATCCTTCCACATCTGCTTTTACTCCTGCACGGTGGATTAAAAATTCTGCTGCTGAACCAAATCCGCCATGAGATGCTTTATAAATAACACGGATATGTTTTGTTGTAACTGTCTTACCAAAGTCGATTACTTTTTCTTTTGCATCATCTGCAAGAGTTCCAGTTTTAACTGTTGTATAATTTTTTCCATCATCACTGGCTTTAATTTCATAACTTGTAAGATTTCCGTTTCCACCGTTTGCACGCGGAGTATATGTCAATCCATTTACTGCTGTAGGCTCTTTCATCTCAAAGTTAATCCAGTGTTGATTACCTGCACATTTATCTTCGCCGCTGTAGTTTGTATGCCAGATTGTATTTTTGTTTCCGTCAATAGCTTTATCCGGTCCTTCACTACCATTTTTTGAACAAGCAGTCGCCTTTACTGTTCTATTGTCTACATAATTTACATTAGCTGCCTCATAAATCTTTAATTCTTTTAATGCTTTTGCTAATGATTTTTCATATCCGTCTACAACATCCTGCATAGATGCCGGAAGGTCATAACGAATAGAATCGATTACATAGTTAAGATTATCTACTGTTTCTTTTGTAAATGCAGATAAATCTTCCGGAACTAATGCTAAGTATTTTTCTACTCTGCTATAATCAGCCTTTTTAAATTCTGAAGAAGAAATCACTTCGTTAATTCTGTTTGTCAAGTTTTCCACTTCTGCTTTTGTTGGGTTGAATTTTGTCAACAGTTGTTTTGCTTCTTCTAATAATGGTTTTAATGCTTCATTATCTTTTGCTACTTCTGTTGCTGTCCAAACTGCACGGTCTAAAGCGATTGTAGATGTGTATGTACCCTCTACTGCCTTTCCAACACGAATGTCATCCACATAACCTTCAAATGCTTTTGTTTTGCTTCCGATTGTATCAATTGGGAACATTGTTGTTGCAAGCATTGGTCTTCCTTCAACCTGTTCACCGTCACCAAGAGTATCTTTTAACGCACCGTTTACATATAATTCTACACGGTTCTGTTTGTTCTTGATTTCTAATTCTACCCATTCATTTACAGGTAATTCATAGTTAAATGAATAGTCAAAGTTCTCTCTTGAAATACCAACTTTTCCTGTTTTTTTCTGTACTGCTTTAATACTTCCATAACTGCTTTCAAATAAAACTTGTTCATCTGTACTTTCAGAAGTACGTTTCACTTTCACACGAAGGTCGTTTCCAAGTCCTACTGTTCCGACTTCTGTGTTCATGTAACTTTCTTTTCCATTTAATTTTAATGCACTCTTACCGTCAACGTTTGTAATCTCTGCATTTTTACCGTCTGCAAGGTTATGTTTGTTTGCTGAGTAATCAGCCTTATCATCCATTGGATAGTTTACGATAGCACCTTCGCTATCTGTTGCTGTTTCGTATCCAAAGTTTGTTTGTGGAGCATCACTAATTTGTTTTGACAAACTGAGTGCTTCATTCATATTCATATTTCCCTTGCCCCAAAGTTTTGCACCAAATAATGCAATTGGTTCATTGATACGGTCATATACGTCATATTCACTTACACCATTATCAAGGTAGTCTGTCATATCATTCCATACTGCAAATGCTCCACCAATCATCTGTTTGTCACCTGCCGGAATTGTCGTATTACCAATTGTATTAATTGCAAGATCATATAAGACATTGTTATTTAAATAATCATAGTAATATCCTGCATTTGGAACAACATAATAATTACCGTCATTACAGTTAATTAAATCAAATCCTTCATTATACATCTGATTCATATTTGCCCAGCCGCCGTTCCATAAGTTCATCTGAACGCCTTCGCTCTGTACAGCCACATTACCTTTAATCTGAGTCAAACTTCCCCAAATACGAGGTGTACGTCCGTTTTCTTTTACATAACCGAGCATATCATTTGCAAATCTTCTGTAAGCATTTCCGTCAGCAGTATATTCATCTGCTCCTACATGAACGATTGTATCTTTATCAAATACCGGATTAGACAAATCTTTTCCCATGTATTCATTAAAAATACTTTTAACAAATGATATACTGTCATCATATTTGTCAATTAAGTTTAAGTGGTCATTATCTCTGCCATATGTACCGTGTCTAAGATCAGGTCTTACTTTTGTCAATGCAAGAGAATGTGCCGGTACGTCAATTTCCGGAATGATATTTACACCATAAGTTCTTGATTCTTTAATAAAGTTTCTAAATTCATCTTTTGTATAGAACACATCTTTACTTGTTAAGTCGGCTTTGTTCTTTCCACCGTTACCGCCTTTTTTAATATCAGATTCCAAACGGAAACCTGAGTACGCTGTCATTGGGTCTTTTCCTGCTTTAGAATAGTTTTCCAATGGAATTAAATTATCGTTTAAGTGTACTTGGAAGTCATTCATTTTGTACCATGACATTGCCTTTACAACTTGCTGAAGGTAATCCATTGTAAATGTTTTTCTTCCTACGTCCAAAATAAATCCACGTACTTCATATAATGGATAATCTCTTGTCTGTCCTTTTGGAATATTGTTTGTTAATTTTAAACTCTGTAAAATTGTTCTCGTTGCCCAGAAAGCACCTGTTGTTGTTTCTGCCTCAACAGTTACTTTATCTGTAATGTTCATTAAGTAGCCTTCTTTCTGAAGACCTTTTGTTTTATCTGTTGTCAATGCAAAATAGAAATCACCCGGTTTTGCTTCTCCTTTAACAACGCTGATTTCTTTACCTGTAATTTCTTTATAATCTTTTGCAAAAGCATTTGCCATATCTTTTAAAGCATCACTCTGAATAACAATACGGCTGCTTGCAGAAGGAGTAAAGTTTCCTGTAGAACCTTTCCACTCACGTAATTCCGGAAGTACTTTCGGTGCTTTATTATCTCCCTCTTCTTTTGCTAATTTACCAGGGATAACAACATTTCTTTCTTCAAACATATAATTTTTATCATTTTTCTTATCTGTAAGTTTGAAAGAAACTTTTACCACTGTATCTACAAGTGGCTGGTAAATTTCTAAGTTTGGTCCAACTACCTGTTCGTAGTCTGTTCCGTTATATTTAATTGTATAATCATCAGATGTAGGTAATGTTACCTGTAATTTTTCATCTGTTCTTTCAGGTTTTTTAATCTGAATTTCTTTTGCCAGATCGTCCATACCTGCTTTTGGTTCTCCGCCGTATACTTCCATTTCGTAAACAGAAATCGTATTCCATGTTGCCCCGCCGTCAACATCTTCAGCTGTGAACTTATCAATCATAAGACGAACATAACGTGCCTTTTCTGTATTTTCCAATGTGATTTTTTCTGTTTTACTTGCAGGACGTTCATTCATTACCTTAACATCTTTCCAATCTGTTTCTTTCATTGGATTGCTTAATGTTGTCGCTGTCTGAATACGGTATTTTGTAGCCTTTCTTGTTTCCCAGAAAAGTCGGATTGTTTTTACATCTTTTACTGCACCTAAGTCTACATAAATCCAGTGTGGGTTAGAATTTACCGCACTTGCCCATCTTGTGTCTTTTGTATTACCGTCAAATGCTTTTTCTACTTTTAAATTATCTGCTTCAAAAGAGTCTGAGAATGACGGTTGTCCCTGTGCCACGTTTTCCTGTGGGTCTTGTGGTTTCTGAGGCTGTTCAGGTTGTTCAGGTTCTGTTGTGCCATCCACAAGTTTCACCTGAAAATCACAACAACTTACATTTGGATAATCATTTACTTTAGTTACATTTAATTTAACGTAACGTCCTTCCACAGTATGATTCAATTTTACTTCTGTTTTTCTTGTTGTGTTTCCTGTTTTTGTTGTTACAGGTTCACCCCATTCTGTTGTACTGTCTGAAACATAAATCTCAAAATCTGTTGCATACTGTGAGTCACTTTCCCAAAGCATTGAAAAGTAATTCATGCTTTTCTTTGCCCCTAAATCAACATATGCCCACTGTGTTGGTTTTTGCTCTGCTGACCAACGGCTTTCTTGGTTCTCATCTGTTAAATTAGATTTTGGGAAATTTGCATGATCCGAACTTGCAGTTACTGTCTTGCCCAATGCTAAATCATCATTTGCTTTTGGCGCCTTTGTTTCAGCGAAAATCGTCACATTTCCAGTAACCGCCAATGACATACTTAACGCTAAGGCAAGTACCTTTTTCTTCCACTTTTTCATTTTCTTTTTCCTTCCTTTTTACTTTTTAGCAAGGTTTCCATAAAATGCCTACTTGCTAAAATAATAGCAAATTTTCCAGAAAATGTACACTCTTTTTTTCATCTTGCACAAAAAAGTTTCCATATGTTATAATTATACGTACGAAATTTACTAAAGGAGAGTTTATGATGAGAAGTCCGCATTAGATTTTCATTATTTCATTACATACAATTAAATACGAAAGGACATGAAAATGAAACATAGAAATATAACCACACTAAAACATATTTCTTTGTTTGGAGGATTAATTTTTTATGCACCTGTTGCATTGCTTGTCCGTACAAGAATGGGAATTACCTATTCTCAGTTTTTTGTGTTACAATCAGTGTTATCAATCAGTATTTTTATTTTTGAAATACCTTGCGGATATATCACCGATAAAATCGGCTATCGGAAAACACTTATTTTAAACAGCACTTTTACGTTTCTTGCAAGAATACTTATGGTTTTTGCAGGAAACTTTTACTTCTTTTGCATAGAGGCTATATTGGAAGGCATCTCTATCGCTTTATATTCGGGAACAATGTCCGGTTATCTTTATCAACTGTCGGAAGAACATTTTGCCTATTCACTTTCTGTTGTAGACAACTATTCTCACTTAGGATTTATTTTATCTACACTTACATTCCCTTACATGTATTCTATATGGGGAATGGACGGATTGCTGGCACTAACTGCTCTCTGTTCCTTCATCGGTCTTTTATTGTCTTTTCGTCTTCCAAAAGAGAAAAAATATCCTGTCAAAAAGAATTTTTCATTTTCTTTTCATTTAACGGATATTACCATCAGCCTTTTTATTGGAATTATTAAGATTAGTTTTCTTATCATTAACTTTTTCTATATTGGAATTTTAACTCAATTTCGCATGGATGAACGTTATATGAGTATACTGATTTTACTCTATACGACAATACAACTGAATGTACCGAAACTCACACAAACATTTGGTGAAAATAACTTATTGAAAAAAATTTACGTCTGCTCAGTGATGTGCATTTTTTGTATTTTTTCTATTTCTCTCTGCCGCAGCCGTACTATATTTTTCCCAATGCTGATACTTCCAACTCTTTTATCACTTTTAAATGTTTATTTTGAAAAATATCAAAACAATTATATTGACTATATGGGGTATGGACAACAGCGGGCAACTATTTTGTCCTGTTATAATATGAGTGCAAATATTATAGAAGTTTTCTTTCTACTTGGCTCTGCAAAATTAGAAAAAATAAACGTGTTTGATATATTCACAATGTTAGGATGTATCTTTAGTATTATCCTTATCTTTATATTGATTTTCCAAGCAAGAAAAAAATAATGCAAAACGCATGAGATTTCTTTTCCAAGAAATTTCATGCGTCTTTTTATGTAATTACCATATATGCATAAAATGCTGCATTCCAAGTGTCACTGCCGTAATACCAACCCAGCATGACATTCCGAGTAAAATCGGACGCCCGCCACTTTTAACCAGTTTTACAATATCCGTATTAAATCCAATGGCAGCCATAGCCATAACGATAAAGAATTTTGATAACTCTTTCAGCGGATTAAACATTGTCGCAGGCACACCCATAGATGTAGCAACCGTTGTAATCAAACTTGCCCCGATAAAGAAAAGAATAAAAAATGGGAAAACTTTCTTCAGTGATACTTTCTCTCCACTTTCATTTTCTGCTTTTCTTGCTCTCATAAATGCCAACACAAGTGTAATCGGAATAATTGCCAATGTTCTTGTTAGTTTTACCGTTACCGCTTTATCCAACGTCTGACTTCCCAATTGATACATACTGTCCCATGTGGACGCCGCCGCAGTAACTGAAGAAGTATCATTTACCGCTGTCCCCGCAAATATACCGAACGCCTCACCTGATGTTGTTGAAAATCCAAGTCCTGTTCCAAGCATCGGAAAAATCAATGCTGCTAACACATTAAATAGAAAGATAACTGAAATTGCCTGTGCAACTTCCTCCTCTTCTGCATCAATAACCGGCGCTGTCGCCGCAATGGCAGAACCTCCACATATAGATGAGCCTACACCGATTAATGTAGAAATCTTAGTCGGCACACGCATTACCCTGTGCATAATGTATGCGATAATCAGTGAAGTACTGATTGTACAAATAATAATCGGTAACGACTGTTTTCCCGTCTGCATCACAACTTTTAAATTCATTCCAAATCCGAGAAGAACAACTGCATACTGCAAAATTTTCTTCGATGTAAATTTCACTCCCGATTCAAATGCTGTTTTATTTTTTACTAAAAGAGCCAAAATCATTCCGATAATAATAGCAAACACCGGACCGCCGATAATGGCAAATTTTTTTCCTAACATACTGGACGGCACTGCTATTGCAAGACAAAGCAATAAGCCTTTCCAATTCTTTTCTATAAACTTCATCTGTTCCCTCCTATTTCGCTAAATGTACTCCCGCTACTGTTCCATCTGCAACAGCCGTAGATACCTGACGCACCTGTTTCACTCGAATATCTCCTGCCGCATAAACCCCTTCAATCTCTGTTTCCATATTTTCATCAACCGGAATAAATCCATTTTCCAACTTCAACTCTGTATATAATTCCGTGTTTGGTGTCGTTCCTGCATAAACGAAAATACCACATCCCGAATCAGAAATCGTTTCTATTGCACCGGTCTTTTCATCAGAAATTTCCAACGATTCCACTTTATCCACTCCGTACACCGCATGAAGTCTTGAACCTAAACGAAGTTTCATATTTGGTGTTCTTGCCACCTTCTCTCTAAATTCTGCAATGCATCCAAGCGTTTCTTCAAAATGGATAATCGTTACCTGTTCAGCATATTTTGACAAATATAATGCCTCTTTTACCGCTCCGTCTGCACCACCTACAACGTAAACATGTTTTCCCTGATATCTTTCTCCATCTCTCTGTGCATTCATGCCCATTCCCTTTCCAGCAAGTTCCTTTTCTCCGATAATACCAAGTTTTCTAGGAGTTGTTCCATTTGCCAAAACAATTTTTTTCGCTGAATAAGCCTTATCCTCTGTATAGATTTTCTTCACTTCTCCCGTAAGTTCAACTCGTTTTACTTCACCATATGCGATTTCAATTCCTGCACTTTCTGCCTGCTCTTTCAAGCGATTCGCAAAAGTGACTCCTGTTTCTTCTGACATAATCCCTGCATAATGCGTAACCGTAGAAACTTTTCCAATCAATCCGCCTACAATATTTTTCTCCACAATCAACACTTTTTTCCCTCTGCTCACTGCGTAAATTCCTGCACTGATTCCTGCCGGACCTGCACCGATAATCACAACATCATACATCATAACTATTTCCTCTTTTCTTTTTTATCTTTAATGTGTTCCTCTTGCTCATACTATATACCCGTATAAGCATTTTGTAAAATTATAATTATTGATACTACCATAAATATATGTTATTGTTATTTTATTAAACTTTTACGGAGGAAATTATGCTTGATTTTAGAATGGAAACTTTTTTAAAAGTATGTGAATATATGAATTTTACCCATGCCGGTGAAGCCTTAAATCTAACCCAGCCCGCTGTTTCCCAACACATTAAATATTTGGAGAAAAAATATGATTCCCCTCTGTTTATTCGTGATAAAAAACGTCTTCTTCTCACACCGGCAGGGGAAATCTTGCGTTCTGCTCTAGAAACAATGCGAAACGATGAAAACACATTAAAAAAACGCATGAAAGAAAGTCTGGCAGGAAAAAACATTCTCACGTTTGGTGTTACAATGACTATCGGAGAATACGCTCTCGTTCCTGCTCTTACAAAATTAATTAAATCCCACGAGAATACCGATTTTCATGTCCGCTACGGAAATACTCAATCCCTTCTCAGTTATCTTTACGAGGGAAGTATTGATTTCGCCATTGTGGAAGGTTATTTTAAACCTGACAACTATAATACCCGTATTTATAAGACAGAAGAATATATTGCCGTTGCTTCCACGAAGCATATCTTTCAAAATCCAATACGGACACTCACAGATTTAACTTCTGAACGGCTGATTATAAGAGAACATGGTTCCGGAACAAGAGCAATTTTAACAAAAACACTCGCTATGAAAAATATGTCCGTCAATGATTTCCGTCATATTGTCGAAGTGGAAAATATTCACACAATCGTTAATCTGCTTCGGCAGGATTGTGGTATTTCCTTCCTATATAAGGCGGCTGTGGAGGAAGAGATTGCCAACGGAACTTTAATGCAGATACCTTTATCTGATTTTATGATTAAACATGATTTTACATTTCTGTGGAATAAGGACAGTGTTTTTTCTACGGAGTATGAAAAGATTTTTGAGGAGTTGAAGGAGTATGAAGAGTAGAAAAGATAATATCATAACTGAATGGAATTTTGCCGCTGATAATTATATGAAACAGCAAGAACAGTCCTCTTTTGTTTCAATCAATAAACAGATTATTATGAAACGCTTTCCAAAATTAAATAATGAAAATGTTTTAGATTTAGGTTGTGGATATGGAGTTTATACAAATTATTTTAGAACCGTTAATGCAAATGCTATAGGGATAGACGGGTCTAAAGAAATGTTAAGACTCGCCAAAGAACAATATCCCGACTGTCATTTTGAACTTGCTGATTTTAATCAGCCGCTTCCTTTTTCAGATAATAGTTTTGATATAATTCTCTGCAATCAAGTTTTAATGGACATCGAAAATATAGACCTTATTTTCTCAGAATGCCAACGGATATTAAAGAAAAATGGGATTTTCTTCTACGCAATTGTCCACCCTGCGTTCTATGACGCAGAGTGGCTTGAAGATGAAAACCATTTCAAATATGCAAAAGTAATCTCTAATTATATTGAACCTTATCAATTTAAAAATACATTTTGGGGTGAAACAACACATTTTCATCGTCCCTTATCTGAATATTTGAATACAGCATCTAAAAATGGATTTATGCTTATACATACAGAAGAGCCTGTATCCTACGACGGCAAAACCAAAACTAAAGATTTGCCACTATTTTTTATTGCGGAATATAGAAAAATTTAAAATAGTATCACAAAAAAGGGACTGCCTAAGCAATCCCTGAGACTATGAAGAAAAG
>NZ_BAAHSH010000026.1:0-8264 GCF_054660755.1 Faecalimonas hominis | reverse complement strand
ATTTAGTTTACCACTACAATTCTTTCTATATATTTCCGTCCGTTTTCCTGTATGATCCGTCTGGCTTCTTCTGCCATACTGCAAGATTCCCCCCGAAGCACACGCTCAATTTGAGTTTCTGTTACAGACAATCCGGTATTTCTACGCACCTGTTCTGCTGTCTCATCAATACATCGAATCACTCCAAGCTCCAGACTCCTGCACGTTGCTGCATTCGGAACAGCATTGTCCAGCCTCATAAGGTCAACGGTCCAGCCACCAATATCAACAAGCAGAACAGACGGTTCATTTTTCAGATATTCTGGATGCAGAGCAAGCGCAGAGTATCCCTGTGGGAACAGTTTCACATCTTTTATTGTTATCTCATATAATTCACTTTCATATAAAAATCGCACTGGCTGCTCTTTCCGCAACAGATACTCCCTGAATCCCTGTTTCTCTCTTCCAAAACTTGAAAGCGGAAGTCCGACAGCCAGAATTGCCTCTGTCTTTCGTTCCGCTTTCCGATGCTTGATTTCTTCTGCAATGGCTGCCAACGTCAGCAGATAATAATTATCATTGGACGTTTTATTTTTTACCAGTGTCTGTCTCCCTGTACCACAGACATAATACTTTCCCTGATACTGCAGAACATTCTGCATGGTATACGGCTCGTAATCATACCTAATAATTCCACTTGGGAAAGACACTTGTCTTGTTTTTATTGCATAATAGCCATGATCAATTCCTACTATCATCACAATCACACCCTTCTTTCATTTTTTCGTCTGGCATAAAGTCAAGAACCCTTTTTCTGCTGCAACGGATCGTTGCAAAAGTGCCTGTTTTGAACACTTTTCTAAGTTTTCACACCCCAAAACCTGCGGAAACTCTGGAGTTCTCATACCGCTGCTGCTTGAGGAACACTCCCTGTTCTTTCCCAGCCGGTTAAAAAATATCCCTCTTCCGGCGGCTGTCCAGCCTGTCCGGGAGAGGGATATATCGCAATGTTCCTTTTTGAACAATGGCCTGTCTTTTTATTTTTATGAGATGTTCTTCCTGCTTTTGTAGCATGGAGGAATACTCAACTTCCGTCAAAAATTTCCGGATATATGCTCCTTTTTTCCCCAGCGTGTTATCTGTTTTTAACATCTCTATTTCTACCATGTAATGGGTATCCGGATGATATCTGGTTTCACATAAAATGCTTTCGCCTTTGATATAATCTGATTTCACCGCCTCCCTTGCTGCCGCTAAAAGTTCATGGATACTTACCTCCACCTGCATCACCTCCTTCAAAAATAGCGAAAGAAAAGCAGACCCCTTAATCGAAGTCTGCCTCTGTTGGATATGGTAATCCTCTCTTCTTATATTTTAAATCAATCATTTTTCGGAGCTTCTCTCTTTTCTCTTTCGTTGGCGCATGCTTTTGAAATTCAACCAACCATCTTTCTAATCTTCCATCATCATCGATCCACGTATCGTTTTCGTATTCCCATTCATCTAATAACTTGATCAGTGCATCCAATGGTTCTTCCACATCATCGCCAAACTCTTTCCATAAATTTAATCCATAACTTTCCAAGCCAAAGAATTCTGTTAGAAATGAAAACCTCTCCATATCCCCCAATGTCATCTTTTTTCTGCCCGTCAATAATTCTTGATCCCTGCTGCCACAGTAACTCAAGAAAATCTTTTTTTCTTTCTCACTTTCGCTCATAGATTGTCCCCTTTCAGAAATAATTCTTTATTACGAAACATTATAAAATTTTAACTCATTAGAATCAATATATATGTTTCCAAATAACGAAACTTTCATTTTTTAAGGAGAACGTATTATGCAGAAAATCAGACCAGATATGGATATCGGTAAAAATATTCAATCTCTCAGATACAAAAATAATCTAACGCAAGACCAGGTCATTGCAAAATTGAATCTCATGGGTATTGTCATATCTAAAAGCACTTATGCCAAACTGGAAACAAACCGCATGAACATCAAAGTGTCTGAGTTAGTCGCTCTGGCAAAGATCTTTCATACAGATATCAATGCATTCTTTGACGGGCTGCTGTAATTCGACATTCACCTACTCCCTGTGTGTATATAATAATCTCTTAAAAAAGAACTAGTCTATATTCTTATCGGATATAAACCAGTTCTTTTTCTTTCCATCTATATTATTTTTACTATCTATATTAACCATTCAATATTCCCCTACTACATACACATATTTTTTCATTATCTGTGCATACAGTACCTATATTCTATTCCACATCAACTGTATACACTCTATATACAGGCTATCTTGTTACACCAGTTTACATCAAGAATCAGCACCTTCGGATTGCCGATGACAGACTGTGCAAGCATTAGCCTCTGTTTCATTCCTCCTGACAACGCTGTCATTTTCTTGTTGCGCACCTCCGTAAGTGCAAGCATATCCAGAAGTTCATCTATCTTTTCTTTCGCTTTCTTTTTGGAAATACCTCGCAGTGACGCCATGTAGAAAAGAAAATCTAATACGGTAAATCCCCGATACTGTATCGGAAACTGAGGCATATATCCCAAATATTCCCGAAATTCACGCTGATTTTCTGATTTTAAAATATTCTTTCCATCTAAAAGCACTTCTCCCTCATCAGCCTCTATGTTTCCCGTAATAATATTCATCAACGTACTTTTGCCGGCACCGTTTGCCCCCAAAAGTCCGTATACACCGTCATTTAATTTACAGGACACATTACTGAGCGCCTGCTTTTTTCCGTATCGCTTAGAAAGATTTCTAATTTCCAGTTCCATATGCATTCCCCCTTAAAATCTTCCCATAACCTGCAATTTATCCCAATTTTTCTTCTCGTAATCTTGCTTCTTGATGCACACTATTCCTTCTTCCGTCATGCTGACATACCAATCTCCTGCCACATATTGCGGACTGTACAAATATTCTTCTTTGGAAATTTTTTTCTCTGTTTTCTTCTCAGCGTCATATATTCTCAATTCTCCGTCTACAGGCGAACCTTCTTTGTCAAATAAGGAATAGTAAAATTTCCCTCCCCAATAGTTCCACACAAGTTCTTTTCCGTTCTTTTCCTTTTTAACAATACTTGTTTTTTCTTTCGTCTGTAAATCTAATTTATACACTTCCGAATATTTCTCATTTTCTTCTGAATAATACATATTTTTCTGTTCTTTATCTGTGCCCAAACACCATCTTGTTTTTGTCACATCTGTAAGTATCATGTCTGTTTGTTTCGTTTCCATATCATAAAGATAAAGCGAATTTCCTGCATAATAAAGTAACTGTCCATCTTTATAAGATAAAACATCTACATAACCTGTCATCTCATCTATTTCTTCCGTTTCTTTCAACACATCTATCTTCCCATCTTCTAACGAAATGGAAATGAACTGCCACACTAACTTTTCAGGATTTTCAGGATTGTTTGTTAAATCTGAATATTCTACTCCCAAATAGATTTTATCTTCTATAAACCACATAGGTGCTTTTATCATACAAGTCATATGTTTTCCGCCCTCATTTAATTTGGCAAGTTCTTTTCGATTGCTTCCGTTTGCATCGCTTACATATAAAGAAAATTCTTCACTTGCCGGTTTAAAGAAATATAGTTTTCCTCTATAATTTCCTACGGTAGAATTAAATCCGTTTTCTATGTAAGCGTTACATTTCAATGAACGATGCTTGCAATTTGGTTTATCACAAACCGGCATGTTTTCTTTTAACTCATAGTCATAGAATTTCATTAACTTATCATACCCGTCTAAATAGAAAATGCCGTCTTCTTTCACTTGCATTCTCATGTTTGTTACAACCGAGTAATTTTCCGGTTTTTCTTTTGCTTTCTCCTCCCGTTTACACGCCGCACTCATCGTAATAAATAACGCCGCACTTATAATAAGACATATCTTCTTTCTCATACAATCACCTTCTCTCTTTATTCCATTCCGAAAACTGTCTGTTCCACTCTGCGATAACTTTATCTATTCCTGCCTGTTTATATTTTTCTACGATTTGTTCCATGTTTTTTATAACTTCTTCACCACTTCCAGAATATACTAAACTATTCAAAGCAACTACTTTTTCTAATTCTTTTTCAATTCCTTTTCCCGAAAATCGGAAACCTAATGCTTTTGATACCTCTGTGTTTTCAAATTCTTCCGGATAAATTTCTTTTAAATTATTATCTTCATTTACTTCCACATATCCTAATAATTGATTCCCTGCTGCTGAACTTGGAATATATTCCCCTTCACTCATCGGTTTTACCGCTTTTCCATCTACCACATCATAATTTTCTTCGCTTCCCCACATAATCGCATTAACCAAATCTTTATCTGTATATAATGCACATAACAAATCAAATGCTTCTTTCGGTTGTTTTGATTCTGTTGTAATTCCTGTTTCTTTTAAAGCAATGGACAACTCCCACACTTTTTCTCTATATATTTCCTTTACTTCATGAGTATCCCAAAAATTAGGTTTTTGAAATCCTAAATAAGCATTTTTACTCCAAAAAATTGTTTCCACAGATAGAAAATATTCTGATTCTCGTTCTGATTCTATTTCCGGACGCCATAATCTCGCTTTGTAAAACTCTCTCATTCCCGCAAGATTTCTTTTATATTCCGGTGTTTCATACAAAAACTCCGCTTCCACTTTATTTGTATTTTCCCTAAAGATAATCGGATACATTACGCCCATCGCTCCTGTTGTTTCCGGAATTTCTTTGGCATACATTAATAATCCCGATACTGTAGCAAAATTTTTTCTCCCTGCCTTTTTCTCTCCTTCTGCCACTTTTAATAATTCCTCTTTATATTTCCATAAATCTCCGTCCCAGTTTTCCGGGTGTACATTATACTTTTCTGCCAATTCTTTATCCCATATATACACTGTCTTATCCGGTAATAGTCCCGGTGATATTACACTATACTGTTTTCCGTTTATTTTATAACTGTCCCATATTTTCTCTGGAACAGCATCTTTGATTTTCTTTCCTTCTTTTGTATTCAGATAATCATCTAAAGGAAGTAAGCGTCCTTCCAAAGCATCTTTATCCGTATCATAAGGCTCTGCCCATGTTGGTATACCTGTTTCCAATAAATCTACTGTTTGATTTTTCTGTACAGTTTCAGACGTCACAAATTCGACTTCATAGGGATAGCCTTTTTCTTTTAAGACCTGATTAAAATAATCCTGATGTTCCCAAAAACTTTGTTCACTCTGCCATACAAGTTTTATTCTTTTTTCTTCATTATCCTTATTCTTATTTGTTGTGCTACAGCCTGTACAACAGATAAGTGATAATATCAAAATTCCTGCCAACGCTTTCTTCATGACGCCACTTCCTTTCTTATATAATTAATATAGAGAATTATTTTTTATTTTTCTCCCATTCCGAAAACTGTCTGTTCCACTCTGCGATAACTTTATCTATTCCTGCCTGTTTATATTTTTCTACGATTTGTTCCATGTTTTTTATAACTTCTTCATCACTTCCAGAATATACTAAACTATCCAACTCAACTACTTTTTCTAATTTTTTTCAATTCCTTTTCCTGAAAATCGGAAACCTGATGCTTTGGATACTTTTGCTTTATCTATCATTTGAGGATATATTTCTTTTAGATTATTATCCTGATTCACCTCCACATATCCCAATAATTGATTCCCTACCCAAAAATGAGGTATATATTCTCCCTGAGTCATCGGTTTCACTGCTTTTCCATCTACCACATCATAGTTAACTCCTTTTTCGCCCCATTCAATTGCATTCACTAAGTCTTTGTCTGTATACAATGCACATAATAAGTCAAACGCTTCTTCCGGGTGCTTTGACTCCGTTGTAATCCCTGTTTCTTTTAAAGCAATGGACAACTCCCACAAAGTATCTGCATACAACTCTTTCATCTCATGTGTAGTCCAAAAGTCAGGCTCTTTAAATCCTAAATAGGCATTTTTAGTCCGAAATTGTGTGTCTATAGATAAAAAATATTCCGTTTCTCTTTTGCTATCTAATTCCGGACACCACAATCCCACCTTGTAAAATTCTCTCATTCCCACAAGATTTCTTTTATATTCCGGTGTTTCATACAAAAACTCTGCTTCTATCTTATCTGCATTCTCCCTAAAGATAATAGGATACCTTATTCCCATCGCTTTTGTCGTTTCCGGTATATCTTCCACATACAATGTTAAATCTGATACTATTGCAAAGTTCTCTCTTCCTTCCTTTTTCTCTCCTTCTGCCACTTTTAACAGTTCCTCTTTATATTTCCACAAATCTCCGTCCCAATTTTCCGGGTGTACATTATATTTTTTTGCTAATGTTGTATCCCATATATATACTGTTCTATTAGGAATCATACAAGGTGATACTACCGTATACTGTTTTCCGTTTATTTTATAACTGTCCCATATTTTTTGTGGAACAGCATCTTTGATTTGCTTTCCTTTTTTTGTATTCAAATAATCATCTAAAGGAAGTAAGCGTCCTTCCAAAGCATCTTTATTCGTATCATATGGATTTGCCCATGCATCAATTCCCGTTTCCAGCAAGTCTACTTTCTATCCTTTCTGTACGGTTTCGGACGTCACAAACTCTACTTCATAAGGATACCCTTTTTCTTTCAACACTTGATTGAAATAATCTTGATGTTCCCACAAACTTTGTTCACTCTGCCATACAAGTTTTGTGACTTTTTCTTTCTTATCTGTAGTTTGTTTTATTGTGCTACAGCCTGTACAACAGATAAGCGATACAATCAATATTCCTGCCAATGCTTTTTTCATAACGCCACTTCCCTTCTTAATATAAGTAATATAGAGAATTATTTTTTATTTTTTTCCCATTCCGCAAACTGCCTGTTCCACTCTGCAATAACTTTGTCTATTCCTGCCTGTTTGTATTTTTCTATAGTTTGTTCCATGTTTTTTATAACTTCTTCGGCACTTCCAGAATATACTAAATTATTCAAAGCAACGACCTCTTCTAATTCTTTTTCAATTTCTTTTCCTGAAAAACGAAATCCTGATATTTTAGACACTTTCGCTCTCTCTATTTCCTTTGGAAAATTTTCTTTTAACTTGTTATCTTCATTTACTTCCACATATCCTAATAATTGATTTCCCGCATATAATCTTGGTATATATTCCCCTTCACTCATCGGTTTTACCGCTTTTCCGTCTACCACTTCATAGTTTTCTTCATCTCCCCATTCAATTGCATTGACTAGGTCTTTGTCTGTATACAATGCACATAATAAGTCAAACGCTTCCTCCGGGTGCTTTGACTCTGTTGTAATTCCTGTTTCTATACAATTAAGCGATAATTCCCAAAGTTTTTCTGTATATAATTCTTTCACCTCATGCGTATCCCAAAAATCCGATTCTCGAAACCCTAAATAGGCATTTTTACTCCAAAATTGTGTTTCTATAGAAAGAAAAGACTCCGCCGTTCTTACTGTTTCTATTTCCGGACGCCATAATCCCATCTTGTAAAACTCTCTCATTCCCGCAAGGTTCCTTTTATATTCCGGTGTTTCATATAAAAACTCTGTTTCTGCCTTATCTGTATTTTCTCGAAAGATAATTGGATACAAAAGCCCTAGTACTTTTGTTGTTTCCGGGATCTCTTCAGCATACAGCAATAGTCCCGATACAGTAGTAAAATTTTCTCGTCCTGCTTTTTTCTCTCCTTCTGCTACTTTTAATAATTCCTCTTTATGTTCCCATAAATCTCCGTCCCAGTTTTCCGGGTGTACATTATACTTTTCTGCCAATTCTTTATCCCACACATAAACTGTTTTATCCAATAAAAATCCCGGAGATAATACGCTATACTGTTTTCCGTTTATTTTATAACTATCCCATATTTTCTCTGGAACAGCATCTTTAATCTTCTTTCCTTCTTTTGTATTCAAATAATCATCTAAAGGAAGTAAGCGTCCTTCCAAAGCATCTTTATTTGTATCATAAGGATTTTCCCATGTATCAATTCCTGTTTCCAGTAAATCTACTCTCTGTCCTTTCTGTACAGTTTCAGACGTCACAAATTCAACTTCATAGGGATGCCCTTTTTCTTTCAACACCTGATTGAAATAATCCTGATGTTCCCAAAAACTTTGTTCACTCTGCCATACAAGTTTTATTCTCTTTTCTTCATTATCCTTATTCTTTTTTGTTGTGCTGCAACCTATACAACAGATAAGTGATAATATCAACATTCCTACAAATACTTTCTTCATAACCTCAATTGTAAACCGA
>NZ_BAAHSH010000025.1:0-78726 GCF_054660755.1 Faecalimonas hominis | reverse complement strand
CTTACCATTTAAGACGGCTTGTAGTCTGGCAGGGATTGAGCATACATCTTGGATGGCAAGGTGATAACGTGCGAGTTGCTTATGAGGAAAGTCCAAAGGCTACGCAGGACGAAGTTTTCTCTGGTGCAAGAGCCTTTGTCAAAGAAAATAAAGGACGCTATGAATGTGGCGGTTATATCTACTCTGGCGAGGGGCAGGAATTGGGGCAATTCTGGGCGAAATTAAATGTTGGAAATGCGAAACTGCAAAAGGTTTCCAGTAATACCAGCATTACAGACGGTAACGGGAATTACTCTATTGCAGGTGCGACCTATGGTGTCTTTTCTGATAAGGACTGTACGAAACAGCTTGCCACCCTTACGACTGATGAAAACGGAAATACAGATGTTGTAGAGGTAAAAGCTGGCACAGTCTATATCAAGGAATTATCCGCACCAGCAGGATATAAAGTAGATAAAACTGTATATTCCTTAAAGGTTGAAGCTGGAAAGACAGCAACTTTGAAAGTATCTGATACACCAAAGGTAACGGACACTTTGATTGAACTTTTCAAGATTGATATGGAAACACAGAAAGACAATCCGCAGGGGAACGCTTCTCTAGCAGGTGCGGAATTTACATGGAAGTATTCCGAAGATTTACTATCAAATGGAAAAAGGACTGCTTCATATCCGCTGTGAAATCACATTAGGAAAATATCAAGACCAGCTTTTACGGTTAGAGGATAAACTGGAAAGTGCATGACAGTTTCCGACAGCTTATCGCACAGTCCCGTGAGGGAAAAATTCATGCGTTGCAGATTGCAACGGAAAGCTCAATACGAAGTATGCAGGAGCAGTCAAAGAAGCTGGTTACGGGGAAATTAAAGGAAGTTGCCTGCCAGAAGATAGACGAACAGACCGAAGCGTTAGTATCAATGATTGGGGACAATCAAGTGGACTACCGCTTTTTTCTTGGCTTTAAGCTCATGGTTACGGAAGAACAGCTCAATCTGAAGAACATCAAAAAATCGGCGTGGCTGACATTCAAGGAATTTCTCCATGAAGTGAACCACACGCTGATGAATGACTTTGTTTCCATGCCGAATGATGAAATCAACCGTTATATGAAAATGGAAAAGTTGCTGGAAAATAAAATCTCCCGTCGCTTTAAGGTGCGTCGCTTGGAAATCCATGATTTTGGGTATCTCATGGAACATCTTTACGGCAGGGACGGTATCGCCTATGAAGATTATGAGTACCAGCTACCAAAGAAGAAATTACAGAAAGAAACGCTGATAAAATACTACGACCTTATCCGTCCGACAAGGTGTGTGATTGAGGAAAGCCAGCGGTATTTGCGATTGGAACATGAGGACAGGGAAAGCTATGTGTCCTACTTTACCGTCAATGCGATTGTTGGCGAGCTTGATTTTCCGTCGTCTGAAATCTTCTATTTCCAGCAACAGCAATTCACATTCCCCGTTGATACTTCTATGAATGTAGAAATCGTGGAGAACCGTAAAGCATTAACAACCGTCCGCAACAAGAAAAAGGAATTGAAAGACCTTGACAATCACGCTTATCAAGCAGGAAGTGAAACAAGCTCAAATGTGGTGGACGCATTAGACAGCGTGGATGAGCTGGAAACGGACTTAGACCAGACAAAAGAAAGTATGTATAAGCTCTCTTATGTAGTGCGTGTATCGGCTGATGATTTGGACGAATTAAAACGCCGTTGTGATGAAGTCAAAGATTTTTACGACGACCTCAATGTAAAGCTGGTGCGTCCTGCTGGGGATATGCTGGGGCTTCATTCTGAATTTCTTCCTGCCAGCAAGCGATATATCAATGACTACGTGCAGTATGTAAAATCAGATTTCTTGGCAGGTCTTGGTTTTGGTGCGACCCAGCAGTTAGGGGAAACTACGGGTATCTATATGGGCTATTCCGTTGATATCATTCAAGTAGAAAGTGGCGGTACGGCAGAAGATGTTATGCAGAGTTCAGAAAGTCTTGGTTTACCGCCCAACTCTTTAGATACGGAAAGCTCAATCAAGCAGGGGTGTAAGTATTTTGCGTCCCTGCTTTCTTCCTGTAAAAATCAAGGTATCGACGATTTGAATGTAGCGATACAGTCCTATAACTATGGCGGTGGTTATGTGGGATATGTGGCAGGAAAAGGAAAGAAACACACCTTTAACCTTGCAGAGAGCTTCGCCCGTGAGAAATCGGGTGGAAAGAAAGTAACCTACACCAACCCGATAGCCGTTGCGAAGAACGGGGGTTGGCGGTATCAGTATGGCAATCAATTTTACGTCGAATTAGTCAATCAGTATTTAACTGTTCCGCAGGTATCGGGAGAGCTGGCACAAAAGGTCATGAATGAAGCGTTAAAATATCAAGGCTGGAAATATGTGTATGGCGGTAGCAATCCCAACACTTCTTTTGACTGTTCGGGACTGACGCAATGGTGCTATGGAAAAGCTGGTATCTCCTTACCGAGAACCGCACAAGCACAGTATGACGCAACCCAACATCTTCCACTTTCGCAGGCAAAGGCTGGGGACTTGGTATTTTTCCATTCTACCTATAACGCTGGAAGTTATGTAACACACGTCGGTATTCTTGTTTCGCCGACACAGATGTACCACGCAGGCGACCCGATAGGATATGCAGACCTAAGTAGTAGTTACTGGCAACAGCACTTAATCGGTGCAGGACGAGTAAAACAATAGAAAGTGAGGATTTCATCATGTTTAGAAAGAATAAGAAACAGACAGAAACTATCAAAGAACCCAAAGAAAAAAAGGTGCGTACTTTCAAGGTAGGCACACATAAAAAATCCGTGATTGCATTGTGGGTGGTGCTTATCGCAAGCGTGAGCTTTGGGGCGTATAAGAATTTTACGGCTATCGACCAGCACACGACCCATGAAAAAGAAATCATAGAGCTTCGCTTGCAGGACACCAACGGGATAGAAAATTTTGTGAAGAACTTTGCAAAGCCCTACTACACATGGAGTAACAGCAAAGAAGCGATTGAAGCAAGGACGCAGGCAATCAGCGGTTATCTGACAAAGGAATTGCAGGACTTGAATGTGGATACCATTAGAACCGATATACCGACCAGCTCCACAGTTACAGATGTGATTGTATGGAGTATTGAACAGTCGGGAACGGACACTTTTTCTGCTACCTACGAAGTGGATCAGCAGATAAAAGAGGGAGAACAGACAAGCAATGTGAAAGCAACCTATACCGTAAAAGTCCATGTAGACGCTGACGGGGATATGGTAATCGTTCAGAACCCTACCCTTGCACCAGCAATCGAGAAATCAGATTATGAGCCTAAGACACCAGAAGCAAATGCAAGTGTAGACGCTGATACCGTCAATGACGCTACTGCATTTCTTGAAACATTCTTTAAGCTGTACCCGACAGCCACAGAAAAAGAGCTTGCCTACTATGTATCGGGAAATGTGCTTGAGCCTATCGGCAGGGACTACATTTATGCTGAACTGGTAAACCCTATCTTTACAAAGGACGGGGACAATGTGAAAGTCAAAGTTGCTGTGAAATTCCTTGATAATCAGACAAAGGCTACACAAATATCGCAGTATGAACTTGTGCTACATAAGGATAGCAACTGGAAGATTGTAGGATAATAAAATATGGAAAGTTTGCTTGACATTCTTTACTTGCAGGAGTATCATAAGATTAGAAAAGGAAAGCAAACTTTCCATTTGTTCAAGAAAGGGGTATGTTGTGAAAAATCGTTTAGAAGAATTACGAAAACAAAGAGGTATTAAACAAGAAGATTTAGCGACTGCTCTTGAAGTATCTCGTCAAACAATAGGCTCTTTAGAAAATGGACGCTACAATCCCTCTATTATCTTAGCTTTTAAAATTGCAAGGTACTTTCAAATGAGTATTGAAGAAATATTTATTTATGAGGAGGAAAGCAAATGAAACATAAGATACAAAAAGTTGAATTATTTATCGGTGTAATAATCTTTTTAGGTGGTTTACTAACTTATGGTTTAGGCGTACACCAACTATTGCCCGTACCTCGTCCAGATTTGGTTGTCTATGGTACAACGCTTATTGGAATAATATTGATTTTTATGGGTTGTGATATATTCAGTAAGCCAACAAAAGAAATGCAAATATTAGAAAATGATGAAAGAAATATCGCAATTACTAATGCTTCTCTTGCGAATGCTTATAAAGTAACACTTACATTATTGGTTCTTGTATTATTTGCTCTTGTCTTTATGGGATATATGAGTAAAGTTGTGTTTTTTTCGATAGCAGGAGTTATTGCTATCGGACAAATTACATGGGTTATAACAGCTCGTTATTTAGATAAAAATACGTCTTAATTCTTCAAGTATTTTTAGTTTTTCCTTCTCCATAACTACGCCCCATTCTTTTTTTGTATAGTAATATTGTATCATTAAGAATCACAAATCACAAGTGATTTGTGATTAATCACTTGTGATTTGTGATAAGTGATTTGTGATTAATATATAAAAGCCCTCTTTAAAGGGCTTTTATGTTTATTTTGAAAAAGAGATAAAATCAATATATCCCTTTTCCCCAATTTTTACAACGGCATTGTAGGGCTTTTTCTCTTTGTTTTTGATTCCTTTTACCAGGGTTTCTTTTCCCTCCAGTAATTCTTTTACATTCGTTTTGGTTAGTTTTTTCTTTCTAAAATGTTCAGCTAAAGTAAACTTACATTCAGGATAATTTGAACAACCATAAAACGATTTTTTTAATACAATATTGTTGCCACACTTAGGACATTTTCCTACAAGGGGTCCCGAGCGCTTAGTGGGAATTTGTACCCCTTATCGATACAAATTCCCCGTAGGCGCTAGGGACCTCTTTAGCTTCTTGGAAGCTGTCAGTAGTATATCTAATAATTTATCTCCATTCCCTTTAGTAACGTGTAACTTTCCAAATTTAAAAAAGCGACTCATAGAATTATTTCCTCCCGTTAAATAATAGATAACTATTAAAAATAGACAATACTTGCTCATAAGTAACGGTACTTAAATTGTTTACTTTGGCGTGTTTCATTGCTTGATGAAACTGATTTTTAGTAAACAGTTGACGATATTCTCGATTGACCCATTTTGAAACAAAGTACGTATATAGCTTCCAATATTTATCTGGAACATCTGTGGTATGGCGGGTAAGTTTTATTAAGACACTGTTTACTTTTGGTTTAGGATGAAAGCATTCCGCTGGCAGCTTAAGCAATTGCTGAATCGAGACTTGAGTGTGCAAGAGCAACCCTAGTGTTCGGTGAATATCCAAGGTACGCTTGTAGAATCCTTCTTCAACAATCAGATAGATGTCAGACGCATGGCTTTCAAAAACCACTTTTTTAATAATTTGTGTGCTTAAATGGTAAGGAATACTCCCAACAATTTTATACCTCTGTTTGTTAGGGAATTGAAACTGTAGAATATCTTGGTGAATTAAAGTGACACGAATGTTCAGTTTTAATTTTTCTGACGATAAGTTGAATAGATGACTGTCTAATTCAATAGACGTTACCTGTTTACTTATTTTAGCCAGTTTCGTCGTTAAATGCCCTTTACCTGTTCCAATTTCGTAAACGGTATCGGTTTCTTTTAAATTCAATTGTTTTATTATTTGGTTGAGTACTTTTTCACTCGTTAAAAAGTTTTGAGAATATTTTATATTTTTGTTCATGTAATCACTCCTGAAGTGATTACATCTGTAAATAAATACAGAAGTTAAACGATTTGTTTGTAATTTTAGTTATCTGTTTAAAAAGTCATAAGATTAGTCACTGGTAGGAATTAATCTAACGTATTTATTTATCTGCGTAATCACTGTTTTTAGTCTGTTTCAAAACAGTAGATGTTTTATCTACATTACGCATTTGGAATACCAACATGACGAATCCCTCCTTCTTAATTACAAATTTTTAGCATCTAATTTAACTTCAATTCCTATTATACACAAAATTTTAAGATACTGCAATATCAACACACTCTTAAGTTTGCTTCTAAGTCTTATTTCCATAACTTCTTTTACGTTTCCGCCATTCTTTGCTGTTTCGATTTTTATGATATGGTGCAAGTCAGCACGAACACGAACCGTCTTATCTCCCATTATATCTTTTTTTGCACTGATTGGTGTATCATTTCGTTTTTCTTTTTGTGCGCCTAAATTTCCCACAATCACTCACTTCTTTCTATTTCTTCTTATTCTTATTTTATCATCAACAATCACAAATCACTTGTGATTTGTGATAAGTGATTTGTGATAAGTGATTTGTGATTAATATATAAAAGCCCTCTTTAAAGGGCTTTTATGTTTATTTTGAGAAAGATATAAAATCAATATATCCCTTTTCCCCAATTTTTACAACGGCATTGTAGGGCTTTTTCTCTTTGTTTTTGATTCCTTTTACCAGGGTTTCTTTTCCCTCCAGTAATTCTTTTACATTCGTTTTGGTTAGTTTTTTCTTTCTAAAATGTTCAGCTAAAGTAAACTTACATTCAGGATAATTTGAACAACCATAAAACGATTTTTTTAATACAGAAAATGTAGTCTTTTGAAAGGTGGAATTAACAATGAAGAAAAAATTATCATTTATCATTGAGATTATTATAGGTATAATCTTTATATGTTTTGGATATTTCGTTATTGATACTGATTATTACGCTACACTTTTTTACGCAATGGGGTTCGGTTTAGCTTTTGCTTCTGGTGTTCAATTATTGAAAATTTGTTATTATGAAATGCCAAAAAATAAAGAAAAATTACAAAATATAAATAGAGAAAATCACATCAATAATGTTGATGAAAGAAAAATATTTTTAAGAATGAAAGCTGGTTCTTTAGTATATCAGTTAATGACTTTCGTGTACTTGTTTGTTGCTTTTGTACTTGCGTTACTTCATATTGAAGCATGGATTATAGGCATTATATTTGGTTTATTCCTACTGCAAACATTTTTAGGGATTATTCTATATAAGCATTTTGAAAAACATTTCTAAAACATTCAGTAAATTGTGACGAGGTAATACTATGATAGGACTTAAAAAACGAGATATTAAAAAAGCATTGAAAGCTGGTGCAAAAGCTGGCGGTGTGTCATTAGCTGATGTTCGAGCTGATATTGAAGCGACGATTGATGAAGCTATGAACAGCACCGACCCAGAAGTGCAGGAGAATTTCAGAAAGTATTTTGGAAATAAACGCCCTACTCCAGAAGAATATATTTACAAGATTACAAAAAAGACAAAAGTTTAATAGAAATCAAGTGCTGTAAGGGGGCTTGTGTCATGGAAAGTTTTAAGCATAATCTTATACGGTCATACACTACCTAACAGCATTTTATTAACAACTGAATATCTCACAGCTTTAATAGCTCGTACAGACTATATGTTTTGTGCGGGCTTTTTTTGTACCCGAAAAAATTTTTTCATTTTTTTTCAAAATCATGCAACAAATCACACCTTGCTGTACAGATATGGTGCGGAAAGAGGGATAAACACTTTTCACGTCATAACGGAAAGGGGGTGTGATGATATGAAACCGTCGGACTTCCAAAAGACAATACAATGTCAATTTGACTGCAAGCTCAAACGTGTAGTGAAAGGCATTGTCCGTAATTATCGCAAAGAATTAAAGCGACGAAGAAATAAGGAAATTTCCTATTGTGAACTTCCAGAAATCGTCGTAGAAAAGCTGGCAGTCTGGGACGAATACGAAAGCGATTATACCGCCTTTGATGTATGTGGTATTGAGGTTCGTGTCCTTGATGATGATTTAGCAGAAGCGATTAAGTATCTGTCTGAAAAAGACAGAGAAATCTTGTTGATGTATTTCTTCTTAGGCATGAGCGATACAGAAATCGGCGACAGATTAAAGATTAACCGTTCAACGTCGTTCCGCAGTAGGAAGAACTCACTTGAAGAAATCAAGAAAAAATTAAAGGAGAACATGAATGATGAATAACACACGCCCGTCATTTTACCTTATTTCGTCGGCTGTGGACGGCAACGTAAATGCGATTGAAAAGATACTGGCGTTGTATGACCCGTACATATCAAAATGTTGTTTGCGTCCGTTCTACGACAAATATGGTAATGTCTGCATAGTCGTAGACATGGAATTAAAAGGACGTATCAGAGAAGCACTTATCAAAATGATTTTGGACTTTGATATTCCTTTAGAAACCGAAGAATAACAAGCAGTAACCGCAGAGCATGATTTGTTCAATCCCCTCTTTCCTGCTCTGCCCCTGCTTTTACATGAAAGCAACACGCTTTCGCCACAGCTCTTTGACAACTGAATAAAGCAGACAGATACGTTTGTGAGATAGCGAGCCACGGGGACTGTACGCCACGACCTTTTCAAAAGAAAGCGAGCGACCCACGCAGTGATCCGAGAGCGACTGTTGGAAAAGTCGTTTTGCCACGACCTATCCTCACAGAATAATGATACGTCCGCATGGTGCGGTTCTGCCCACAAGAATGGGAATAGTTGAGATACTAACGGAGCTTTCCAAAGCCGTCTGCCTGCTTGTAAAAAATGACACACAGTAAAGGGGGTGCATAGATTATGAACAATACTGATGTGCCTATCTGGGAAAAATATACGCTGACGATTGAAGAAGCGTCCAAATACTTCCGCATTGGCGAAAAGAAATTGCGTAAATTAGCCGAAGAAAATATTGACGCTGGCTGGGTTATCGTGAACGGTAACCGTATTCAGATTAAGCGAAAACAATTTGAAAAAATCATAGATACATTGGACGAAATCTAATGTCATTGAGCCGTAGATATGGTATAATAAATATAGCGTATCACGGCTCATTCCATGACGGAAAGGAGCTTTACACTATGTCTAATGTAAAACGAAAAGACGGTAAAAATCGCAATTTGCGTAATGGAGAGAGCCAGCGAAAAGACGGAAGATACGTTTATAAATATACCGATATATACGGAAAGCCACAATTTGTCTATTCTTGGAAACTTGTACCGACAGACAAGACACCTGCTGGAAAGCGTGATGATATATCGTTGAGGGAAAAAGAAGCACAGATAAAAAAAGACCTTAACGACGGTATCGACACAGTCGGCGGTAAAATGACAGTCTGCCAGCTCTACGACAAGAAGAACAGCCAAAGAAAGAACATCAAAAGGGCTACTGAAAAAGGACGACAGTATCTTATGAACGCTCTGAAAAACGACCCGTTGGGTATGAGGGCGATTGATACTGTGAAGCAATCGGACGCTAAAGAATGGGCTATCAGAATGAGTGAAAAAGGATATGCCTATAAAACGATTGATAACTATAAGCGTTCCTTGAAAGCGTCATTTTACATGGCGATACAAGACGACTGTATCAGAAAGAACCCGTTTGAATTTAAGCTAAGTGATGTTCTGGAAGATGATACGGAGCAGAAAGTTATCCTTACACCAGAGCAGGAAGAACGCCTGCTTGCCTTTATGGAAAAGGACAAGATTTACAGCAAGTATTATGATGAGGTTGTGCTTCTGCTGGAAACGGGACTTCGTATTTCTGAATTTTGCGGACTGACGACGCATATTGATATGCAGAACAGAATACTCAATATAGACCACCAGCTATTGAAAGATAGCGAAATAGGCTACTATATTGAAACACCAAAGACCAAAAACGGAAAACGGGAACTTCCATTGACAGAACGGGCTTATCAAGCAATCCAAAGAATACTAAAGAGCAGAGGAAAAGCACAACCGCTGATTGTAGGTGGTTACAGCAATTTCCTATTCTTAAACCGTGAGGGCTTGCCTAAAGTTGCAGGAAACTATGAGGGTATGGTGCGAGGATTGATTAAGAAATATAACAAGTATCACACGGATAAGTTACCGAACATCACACCACATTCATTCAGGCATACTTATTGTACGAATATGGCAAATAGAGGAATGAACCCTAACACCCTGCAATATCTCATGGGACACGCTAACATAACCATGACACTTGGTTATTACGCACACGGTACATTTCAATCTGCAAAAGCAGAGCTGGAAAGACTGGCTTGTTAATATCGGAGCGTATATTTACTACTCATTTACTACTTTTGGTTGCATTTTCATGCTGGTAAATGCCAGCTTATGCAAAGTATCTTCCGAAAAGAAAATACCGATAAAGCCCTAAAATACGGGATATATCGGCATTTACCAACTTATGAAAAGATAATCAGAAATTTAGTAAGTTTTTAAATTGAAATACAAATAAAATTACGGTAAAGGTAACTGCCAAAATATCTGCTATCGGTTCAGCCATATAAACCGCTATCGTTTTATCTGCCGTGAAAATATGCGGCATAATATAAATCAGCGGAATCAGTAAAATAAATTTTCTCATTACCGCAACTAAAATAGATGCTTTTGCATTTCCAAGTGAATTAAACGTCATCTGACACGCCATTTGAACACCGAAAATGAATAAGACTCCCATATAAACACGAAGCGCCGTACTTGTAAAGTTGAGTAATGCTGCATCAGATGTAAACATTTTTGCAAACATTTGCGGGAATAACATAACCAGTCCCCACAACAATACGGCATAACCAAAACTTGCCTGCAGCAACAATTTATATGCTGATTTTACACGCTTTTTGTTTTTTGCTCCATAGTTGTAACTGATAATCGGCTGCGCTCCCTGTCCGAGTCCCTGAAGCGGAAGCATTGCAAACTGCATAACACTTGTTAAAATCGTCATCGCACCTACTGCAATATCGCCACCATATTTTAATAAGGAAGAGTTAAAGCATACAGAGATTACACTTTCGCTTGCCTGCATAATAAAAACGGCAAGTCCCAATGCCAAACTTGGAAGAATAATTTTCCTCTCCCATTTCATATAACCTCTTTTTATTTTTAACTGCGTTTTCTTTCCAAATAAGAAACACAGTACCCATATACAGGATAATGCCTGTGAGATAACGGTTGCAAGCGCCGCTCCCTTTACTCCCAAATTGAAACCAAAAATAAAAATCGGGTCCAATATAATATTAGAAACCGCTCCGATTAAAACGGAAAGCATTCCCGTTTTTGCAAATCCCTGCGCAGTGATAAACGCATTCATGCCTAATGTCAGTTGCACGAAAATTGTACCGACAGCATAGATGTTCATGTAACTTACACCGTATTCAATCGTATTTTCACTTGCACCGAACGCCATTAGAAACTGCCTGTTAAATACTAAAAGTATTGTCGTCAGTAAAATGGAAATAACAATCTGTAAAGAAAAACAGTTACCCAATGTTTTCTCCGCAGATTCCTTATCTCCTTTTCCCATGAAAATAGTTGCTCTCGGAGCGCCACCATTACTGATCAGTGCTGCAAATGCCGCAACAATCATAATTAACGGCATACATACACCCACACCGGTCAAAGCCAATGCCCCTACATCTTTAATATGTCCGATATAAATTCTGTCTACAATATTATAAAGCATATTAATAATCTGTGCTGCCACTGTTGGAAGCGCTAATTTTAATAGTAACTTTCCAACCGGCTCTGTTCCAAGAAAATCTTTATTCTGCTCCATTTTTCTCTTTCCTTTCCAATCCTTCAAAAACATTTTCCAGTATCTTTCCATTTAATTGAAAATACAGTTTTTTCTCTTCTTCCGAAAATCCAAGAAAAATCTTCTCATCATATTTTTTCCGCGCTTTGTCGATTCCCCGAACAATGTCCTTCGCCTGTTCCGTAATTTGAAGATGTATTTTTCTCCTGTCATCTTTGTCGCAGATACGCTGTAATAACCTTTTCTGAATAAGAGATTCTACCCCCTGTGACACATTTCCTTTCGGAAGCATGCGCCAGTATGCAATCTCTCCCACCGTATCCTTTCCGGGATTGTTATGAAGAAATCCCATGATTGTCACTTCTATTTGAGAAAGTTCATACTCTTTTCTCACAGTTTCCAAACATTTATCATTTAATTTGCCCAACCCGCGGATTAGCAAGAGTATGTCCGTCGCACGCTGCATAACAGTCTCCTCCCTTAATAGTTCTTTTTAGAATTGTTCTTTTTAGAACTTTATTCATGTTTCATTATATACTTTCTTTCATTTTTGTCAACTTGGATTCTTTTATTTTTTTGAAATTAGTGTTGACATTATCATCGCCATGTGTTATACAATATATAGAACAAATAAAACAATGTATTTTTCAAGGAGGTATGACCTATGTTATTAGCAAACAGAAATTATGATTTATTTGACGAAATGTTTAAAGACCCATTCTTTACTCGTCCTTTTGAGAATGCCTCTTCACAGATTATGAAGACCGATATTCATGAACAAGATGGTAATTATTTAATAGAAATGGAACTTCCGGGATTTGCCAGAGAAGACATTAAGGCTGATTTGAAAAACGGTTATCTGACAATCACCGCTGAGAAAAACCAGACAAACGAAGAAAAAGACGCAAAGGGAAACTGTATCCGTAAAGAACGTTATACCGGAAGTTGCAACAGAAGTTTTTATGTGGGAGAACAGGTAGCGCAAGAAGATATTAAAGCCGCTTTTAAAGACGGTATTCTTCGTTTACAGGTGCCGAAAGATACACCGAAAGCAATTGAAGAACCACGACTGATTACAATCGAATAAATTTCTCTATCAAAAAAGGCGGATTCCCCGCCTTTTTTGATTACTGCGATTTTATTTTAGTTTTAAATCTGATTGTAATGCAAAACAATTTCTCCCTACAGACCGGGAAACATTAATTCCATCTTCTTTTTCCCCATACTCCGTTTGAATTAGAAATCCTTTTCGCTTCAACTCTTTTTCCACCATCTCCAAAGTTTCCCTGCTGTCCGCACTCACTTTATGATAGTGATAACCGGAAGTAATATTTTTCAGCGGACTTGACTTTCCGCTGCGTATTTCTTCCATAAATTCCTTTATCTTTCTTCTCGAATTAATCTGAAGATTCGCTTCCATATGCCCATATACTTTATGATTTATCATTACATTTTCAATGCAGCCGCCATTATCAACAACTGCACACAGTTCTTCCTCCAACTGTTCATCTGTATGACGCACTTTAAATATTTTACTTATCGACTTTGGAGCGTTCAAAATATATCCTTTGTTTGTGGAAATAATATCATATCCCATCGCACGAATCAACGCTATATCCTGTACAATTACCTGCCTGCTCACGTCATATGCCGCTGCAAGTTTTTTCCCCGAAACTGCCGTTGTACTGTTTTGTATCTGACTGATAATTTCTTCTCTTCTCTCTGAACCTGTCATTATTTTCTCCTCACTAAGAAACTGCATGAAGATTTTTTAAGGAAATGTCTAAAATTGGTGCTGAATGTGTCAACGCCCCACTGGAGATATAGTCAACCCCTATAGAAGTCAGACGCCCGATATTCTCCTTTGTCACATTTCCCGAACACTCTGTCTCCGCTCTTCCGTCTATAATACGCACTGCCTCTTCCATTTCTTCCGGAGACATATTATCCAACATGATAATGTCTGCTCCCGCTTCCACCGCTTCTTTTACCATCTCAATACTTTCTACTTCCACCTCGATTTTTCTTACGAACGGAGCATACTCTTTCGCCATTTCAATCGCTTTTGTCACACTTCCCGCTGCCCCGATATGATTATCTTTTAAAAGCACTCCGTCAGACAGGTTGTAGCGGTGATTGTATCCCCCGCCTACGCGCACGGCATATTTTTCAAAAATTCTCATATTTGGTGTTGTTTTTCTTGTATCCAATAGTTTTGTCTTCGTTCCCTCCAAAAGAGCCGATACGGAATTCGTATAAGTTGCAATACCGCTCATTCTCTGCAAATAGTTTAATGCAACCCTCTCTCCCGAAAGAAGTACGCGAATGTCCCCTGTCACTTTTCCCATCAACTGTCCGTTTTTCACCTTATCACCGTCTTTACAGTACAATTCTACCTTTACATTTTCGTCTAACAGATGAAAAACCCTTTCAAATACTTCCAGCCCGGCAATCACACCGTCCTCTTTGCATAACAAATCAACTTCACCCATAACCGCTTCTTTCATCACGGAATTTGTCGTCACGTCCTCACTTGAAATATCCTCGCAAAGCGCCTCCCGAATCAATTTATCTGCCTGTAAATTCATTGTAATTGTATTCATTTTCTTTTCTCCTATACTGCTTCTCTCTCTATTTTCTTTGCCGCTCTCTTGGCAAACACAACACTTTCCAACAGGGAATTGCTTGCCAGGCGGTTCTTTCCATGTACACCGTTACAACTTGTCTCTCCCACCGCATATAAATTCGGCATAGATGTGCGGCTGTCGCCGTCCACCCAGATACCTCCCATAAAATAATGCTGTGCCGGAACTACCGGAATACACTCTTTCGTCACATCGTATCCCTCGTCGAGACATTTCTGATAAATGTTTGGAAAATGGTTTAAAATCGTTTCTTTCGGAATATGCTCCATAGAAAGCCACACATACTCTGTGCCGTCCTTCTCCATCTGATTTTGAATTGCCTTTGCCACCACGTCTCTTGGAAGTAATTCATCGACAAATCTTTCCTTGCTTTTATTATATAACACTGCACCTTCCCCGCGCACGGATTCCGAAATCAAAAATCTTCTTCCCTCTTTTTTAGAATACAGTGTTGTCGGGTGTATCTGCACATAGTCTAAATGTTCCAGCCGTATACCGTGTTTTTTTGAAATATCAATGGCGTCCCCTGTTAAATGAGGGAAATTTGTGGAATGTTTATAGTTTCCTCCAATCCCTCCCGTTGCCAAAATCGTATTTTTCGCATAGATCCGCAACTCTTCTTCTTCTCTTTTCGCCTCTATTCCAATACATTTTCCATTTTCTTCTATGATGTCCGTCATTGTTGTATATTCATATATTGTTACATTTTCAAGTTGCTTTACCTGCGCAAGCAGTTTACTTGTAATTTCTTTTCCCGTAACATCTTCATGATATAAAATGCGTGGTTTTGAGTGGGCTCCCTCTCTCGTGTAAGCAAAGTCCCCGTCTCTCTTTTCAAATTCTACACCATAACCCACCAAATCTTCAATAACTTCCCGTGAATTACGAATCATAATGTCTACAGACTCTTTTCTGTTTTCATAATGGCCCGCTCTCATTGTATCTTCAAAAAAACTATCATAATCTTTTTCATTTCTAAGAACGCATATGCCGCCCTGTGCTAAAAATGAATCATTGCTCTCCATATCCGCTTTTGTAATCATAATAATTTTTTTCTTTTTTGATAAATTCAAAGCGGAAAATAATCCCGCAACGCCTGTACCGACGATGACCGTATCCGCATTTAATTCCATTTCTCTTTCCTCCCACTATTTCGCAAGTTCTAACATACGTTCCAACGCTTTTTGAGATTCCTCCCTAAGTGTTTCCTCTACCTGTACTTCATTTTCCCCTGTTTCAAGAACATGCGCAATTTTTTCCAACGTAATCTGTTTCATATCACGACAAACAGGCTCCGTCTTTGTAAAATAAAATTTTTTATCCGGATTCTGCTTTTCCAACTCGTACCGAACACCGTTTTCCGTACAGATAATAAATTCTTTACAATCACTTTTTCCGACATATGAAATAATTCCCGATGTACTTCCGATATAGTCCGATAAATCACAGATAGCTTTCGGGCATTCCGGGTGTGTTAATATCTGTGCATTCGGGTGCAGTTCTTTTTCTTCCCTCACTTCCTCCAGACGAATCTGTTCATGAATCGGGCAGTATCCCTCATTGAAAACAAACTGTTTTTCGGGTACCTGCTCTGCCACATAGCGTGCAAGATTTCTGTCCGGAATAAAGAAAATATATTTATTCGGCAGCGCTTTTACAATTTTTACCGCATTTGCAGACGTTACGCACACATCGGAATGTTGTTTTAATTCTCCCGTAGAGTTAATGTAGCATACCACTGCCAAATCATCGTATGTATCACGCATTCTTTGAATGGTTTCCACATCAGCCATATGTGCCATAGCGCAATCTGCAGACATATCCGGCATCAAAACCGTCTTTTTCGGATTTAAAATTTTTGCACTCTCCCCCATAAAGGATACACCGCAAAATACAATTGTCTGCTCTTTCAGTCCGACGGCAACTTTGCTCAGATAAAAAGAATCCCCTATGTAATCCGCTATTTCCTGTACCTCATCTGACACATAATAATGTGCCAAAATAACTGCATCTTTTTCCTCTTTTAACTTTTTGATCTTTTCAATAATATCCATTTTTTCCTCTCCCTTGTTAAACTTCTCCCATTATAGCACTGTACTTTACAAGTGACAAGACACCTGTTATACAAAAAACCTTTTTATATCCCATGTTTTTTAATCATATTGCGCAATATTGACACAATTCCATTTGCGTGATATATTTGAACAGAAAAATATTTAAGAAGAACAAGAAGGGGAGCCGCAAGGCTGAGAGGAAGATTATGCTTCGACCCTTATACCTGATTTGGATAATGCCAACGTAGGAATCTTTTGGGACTTCTTTACCTATTCTTGTTCTCCGTCAAAAAGGAGGAATTTTTATGTTTCAGTTACTCGTTAATCAGGACGGCGGTTTAACAACCACAGGCTATGCCGTCACTATCATCGTCGCTATCCTTGTTCTGGTAGCAGCATTCATTTTTGCCGGAAAGGCTTCAGACAGAAAGAAAATCAGCACAAAGCAATTAGTTTACTGTGCGATGGCTCTTGCGCTTGGATTTGTTACGTCTTATATCAAAATATTTGAACTGCCTTTCGGTGGAGCCGTAACTGCCTGCAGTATGTTGTTTATTGTATTAATCGGTTATTGGTACGGAGCAAAGACAGGCATTCTTATCGGATTTGTTTACGGTATTATGCAGTTTTTACAAGGACCTTATGTCCTTTCATTTTTCCAGGTATGCTGCGATTATCTGCTTGCTTTTGCCGCACTTGGTCTTGCCGGATTTTTTGTTCACAAAAAGAACGGTTTAGTTAAAGGATATATCGTTGCCATTCTCGGACGTGGCGCTTTCCATGTTCTCGGCGGATATTTATATTGGATGGACTATATGCCTAAAAACTTCCCGAAAAGTTTAGCGGCTCTCTATCCGTTCATTTATAATTATGGGTTCATTTTGGCAGAAGGATTAATCACAATCCTCATTCTTTCCATTCCTGCTGTTAAGAAAGCATTGGAACAGGTGAAGAGAAACGCTTTATCATAAATATGAACATAAAAAATACAAGTTTCGAAAATTCGAAACTTGTATTTTTATGTTATTTTATCTCCTATGCTTCACTTTTTTTCTTTGACATAACATCAAAGGCAACTGCTGCAAATTTACTTTCTTGAAAAAATATGTTTTAAAAATACATACATTACAATGGCAAAAGCAATCAAATATCCGAATGCTCCAAGTGCCGGAATTCCCCAAACCTTTGGTTTCATGTCCGTCGTACAGATAATGCTGGAACTAATCAGAAGCGCCATCACCCAAAGCCCCATTACAACATTTCTTACAAGTCTCCGCAAAAGTCTCTCCAGTTCCGCAGATGCGTGTAAATCCAGATTAATCTTTGTCTGACCTTTCAAATATCCCTGTAAAATATCCGAAATCAGAGACGGAATATTCATTGCCTTATGAAAAGACCGGTAAATTGTCTTTCCACTGTTTTTTAATTCTTGTTTCCAGTCTTTTTCTTTTAACAATTTTCCCGCCATATGTCTGGAGGCAATCTCTACCATATTTAACTCCGGTGCAATGTCCGCAATCACTCCCTCCATATGAGTCAGCCCTCTCGCAAGCATCGTCAATCCATGAGGCATAATAATTTTATTCTCTTTCATCACTTCCATGAGACTCATCGTCACTTTTGCAATATCAATATTTCCCATTTCTGCATTTCCATACTGCGAAAGCAAATTACCGATGCCTTCATACAGACAACTCTGGTCCGGTGCCTCCTTAAAATCTCCAAGTGCCATCACCGCATCTTGAATCATACCGATGTCACTCATGGCAATTCCCTCTATTGCCTTTCCTATCAGTTCACGATCCCGCTCCGTTAGGCGTCCCATCATTCCCATATCAATCCAAATAATCTTTCCGCCCCGAATCTTTACATTGCCCGGGTGTGGGTCTGCATGAAAAAATCCATCTTCCATCACCTGCTTAATATAATGGTCAACCAATTTAACTCCTACTTCTTCCAAATCATACCCATCTGCCAAAAGATTCTCTTTATCATCGACGGCATAACCTTCAATATATTCCATAACCAACACATAGTGATTCGTATACTCATGGTATAATTTAGGAACACCAACAAAAGCAATATCCTTATTTCTTCGGGCAAATTCTTCCAGATTAGCCGCTTCAGTCAGGAAATTCATCTCTTCTCTCGTGACAGCCCACAACTCCTCCAGCACCATATCCAAATCCACCATACCTTTTAAACTGACCGGCGGAAGTAATTTCACCGCACGATGTAAGAGCCCTATATCTCTTGCCATCTTATCGTAAATTCCTTTTCGCTGCACTTTCACAACGACTTCTTCACCTGTCTTTAGAAGCGCCTTATGCACCTGCGCAATCGAGGCTGAGCCAAGTGGTTTTTCATCAATCTTCTCAAAAATTTCTCTCCACGGACAGCCATATGCTCCCTGCAATACCTCCTCCACCTCCGCAAACAACATCGGCGGCACTTCCGAGCGAAGCCGCATCAACTCGTCACAATATCGTTTCGGCAAAATGTCAGAATGCATGGACATAATTTGTCCTAACTTAATAAATGTTGGTCCAAGATCTTCCAAAATCAAACGTAATTTTTCCGGAGATACGCCTCTCTTAATATTGTGTTTTCGAAGCACCTCCGTCATTTCTTTCAATCTTTCCTTGTATTCCTGCCGATTCATCTCTTACATCTTCCTATTCTGCCTGTCCATTATCCGACTGTACTTTCTCCATTGAATGAAGTCTTTCTTTCAAAGTTGCAATCTGTTCCGGTGTCATTTTTTCTAAAAGTTCATCTAATTCTTCCGGTGATGATGGTTTCACTGAAACATTCACATTTTCCTTAACTGTCTTTTTAATATTGTGTTTTAATTCCTCATTCAGCACCTTGCCCTGCTCTACTGTGAGTTCTCCTTTCTCCACCATATCTTCCAATAATTCTTTTGATTTTTCTGCCGTTGTTGCCACTGCGCCAATACCTGCCAATAATAATTTTTTTATGTTTTCTCCGAACCCTTCCATAGTGATAACTCCTTTCTCTTTGCAATCTAATTACCTATATGAGTGCTAAAATTTTAGGGACAAAAATTAAAATTCCCACCCCCGCTGCCATAATTGCTGCAACCAAAACAGCACCTGCTGCCGTATCCTTGGCAAGTTTTGCAAGTGGTTTTCTCTCTTCCGTAACCAAATCCACCACCGCTTCAATTGCAGTATTGACAAGTTCCAGTGAAAGAATCAGTCCGAATAAAATCAGGCACATACACCATTCAACTACTGAAATTCTCACCAAAAATCCTGCTGCCACGACACATAGTATTGCCAAACAATGAATTTTCATGTTCCTTTCTTTCCTGATTCCGGTAAAAATTCCTTCAAAAGCATATCCAAAACTTTTATATAATGGACTTTTCTTTTCCCTCTTCATACCTTCACCTTCTTGTCCCAGATTTTCTTTTATTATACTACAAAAACAATTTTTATCACTATTTTTTAGTTATTTTTCATATTTTTTTTATTTTCACAAAAAACTCTTGATTTTTATAAATTTCTGTATAAAAACGCACAGACCTTACCTTATGACTTCTCTTCTTAATAACTGAATATCAAGTGTAATCGTGCAATATGATTAAATGTATCATCATCAAAACACTTAACAACATCTATCTTCTCCCGCATGCTATCTGCCTGTTCGGTACGAGCATTTTTTATATCATTCAAAGAAAAATCTAATAATTTCAAAGATATAATTTGATGAAGTATAACTAAATTGATATGCTCCCTATCCACTTTTCTGGGTATGAAGAAAAAATTTAGAAATATGGAAAATGGTGTGATTTTTGAAAAATACTTGACTGTAAACCTTGTTTATAGCTTATTCTTAAAATAAAATAGAGCTGCTTGAAAGGGGTGCATAGCATGACTATAAAAGAAGTAGAAGAACGAACAAGCCTGTCTCGTTCTAATATTCGTTTTTACGAAAAGGAAAAACTCATTGAGCCTTCAAGAAATGAAAGTAACGGTTATAGAGATTATTCTGAAAATGATGTGGAAAATATAAAGAAGATTGCATATCTGCGTACACTGGGAATTTCTATTGAGGATATACGAAGTATTATATCTGAGAAAGTAACATTGCAGGAAATAATTGAGAAACAGAATGAAGTATTAAAGAATCAGATTACTGATTTGAACAAGGCGAAACTCATGTGTGAAAAAATGCTGGAGGAAAAAAGTATTAGTTATGAAAAATTACAGGTAGAACAATATGTAACAGAATTGCAGGATTATTGGAAAGATAATCAAACTGTTTTCAAACTAGATTCGGTCAGTTTTTTGTATATATGGGGAAGTATGCTTACTTGGACAACTATTACCGCATTATGCTTGATTATTGGGGTTTTGTCTTATTCTAAGTTGCCGACAGAAATTCCGGTACAATGGAGTAATGGAGTGGCAACATCTTTAGTAAATAAAAACTGGATTTTTATTTATCCGGTTATATGTATTATAATCCGCTATCTACTGAAACCTTTTATCTATGCGAAATTACAAATGAACAATTATTATGGAGAAATTATAACAGAGTATTTGACAAATTATATGTGTTTTATTGTGTTGTCAACAGAAATTTTCTCAATACTTTTTACTTTCGGAGTGGTAAAAAATATTGTTATGCTGTTATTTGTGAACACGGTAGTTTTTATTGGATTGTTAGTAGTTGGTTTAACTAAAATGGATTTGAGAGGAAAAGGGGGTTTATGATTCAGATTTCAAATTTAACTAAAGAATATGGTAAAACGGTTATTTTTTCGAACTTAAACTATACATTTGAACCAAGTTTTTTTAATGAGTTGACGATATATGAAAAGATAGCCGCATTGCCAAGCTACGTTAAGGCAACCTCCATAATCGCTTGATTACCGCCGCTTGTAAATGCCCGTCCATATGGATAGTAACATTAGTTCATTCTTAAAATATTTTCATAGCATCTAATAGAAGTTATACCGAAAAAATGACGAAAAACCCCTTACGCTTTCATTGCGTAAGGGGTTCTGTTATTGAAACTAATGAAGTTTCTGCACCTGTTATCTATGGTGTATTACTTGTTATTGATAGCAGCCTGTGCAGCAGCTAATCTTGCGATTGGCACACGGAATGGTGAGCAAGATACATAGTCTAAGCCAATTTTGTGGCAGAATTCTACAGAACTTGGATCTCCACCGTGTTCTCCACAGATACCTACGTGAAGGTTTGGATTAACTGGTTTTCCTAATTTAATAGCAGTTTCCATTAATGTACCTACACCTGTCTGGTCTAATTTAGCAAATGGATCGTTCTCGAAGATTTTTGCATCATAGTAAGCATCTAAGAACTTACCAGCATCATCACGAGAGAAACCATATGTCATCTGTGTTAAGTCGTTTGTACCGAAGCAGAAGAAGTCTGCCTGTTTTGCAATCTCATCAGCTGTAAGAGCAGCTCTTGGGATTTCAATCATAGTACCAACTTCGTATGCAAGTTCAACACCTGCAGCAGCGATTTCAGCATCTGCTGTTGCTACTACCATATCTTTAACATATTTTAATTCTTTAGCATCACATGATAATGGAATCATGATTTCCGGTTTTACTGTCCAGTCGCTGTGTGCTTTCTGAACGTTGATAGCAGCACGGATAACTGCTCTTGTCTGCATTTTAGCAATTTCAGGATAAGTTACAGCAAGACGAAGTCCTCTGTGTCCCATCATTGGGTTGAATTCATGTAAAGAATCGATGATTGCTTTAATCTGTTCAACTGTTTTACCCTGAGTATCTGCAAGTTTCTTAATATCTTCTTCAGTTGTTGGTACGAACTCGTGAAGAGGTGGATCTAAGAAACGGATTGTAACTGGGTGTCCTTCTAATGCTTCGTATAATGCTTCGAAGTCTCCCTGCTGCTCTGGAAGGATTTTTTCAAGAGCTGCTTCTCTTTCTTCTAATGTTTCAGAACAAATCATTTCACGGAAAGCATCAATTCTGTTTCCTTCAAAGAACATATGCTCTGTACGGCAAAGACCGATACCTTCTGCACCAAGTTCACGTGCTTTTCTAGCATCTGCTGGTGTATCTGCATTTGTTCTAACTTTTAATGTTCTGTATTTGTCAGCCCAACCCATGATTCTTCCGAATTCACCAGCGATTGTAGCGTCTACTGTTGGAATAATTCCATCGTAGATGTTACCTGTTGAACCGTCAAGAGAGATAGAATCTCCTTCATGGTATTCTTTTCCGGCTAATGTAAATTTCTTATTTGCTTCGTCCATTGTGATGTCACCACAACCAGATACACAGCAAGTACCCATACCACGAGCAACTACGGCAGCGTGAGATGTCATACCACCACGTACTGTTAAGATACCCTGAGCGGCTTTCATACCTTCGATATCTTCCGGTGATGTTTCAAGACGTACAAGAACAACTTTTTCTCCTCTTGCAGCCCATTCTTTAGCGTCTTCTGCTGTAAATACGATTTTACCGCAAGCAGCTCCCGGAGATGCTCCAAGTGCTTTTGCAACCGGTGCAGCAGCTTTTAATGCAGCAGCATCAAACTGTGGGTGAAGTAATGTATCTAAGTTACGAGGATCGATCATAGCAACCGCTTTTTCCTCTGTAATCATTCCTTCATCTACTAAATCACAAGCAATTTTTAAAGCAGCCTGTGCTGTTCTTTTACCGTTACGTGTCTGTAACATGTAAAGTTTTTTATCTTCAATTGTGAATTCCATGTCCTGCATGTCTCTGTAATGATCTTCCAATGTATTACAGATTCCTACGAACTGTTCGTAAACTTCAGGCATAACTTCTTTTAACTGATCAATTTTCTGTGGTGTACGAACACCGGCAACAACGTCTTCACCCTGAGCGTTCATTAAGAATTCACCCATTAAGTGTTTTTCACCTGTAGCTGGGTCACGAGTAAATGCAACACCTGTTCCTGATGTTTCACCCATGTTACCGAATGCCATCATCTGTACGTTAACAGCTGTTCCCCAAGAATATGGGATATCGTTATCACGACGGTAAACATTAGCACGAGGGTTGTCCCAAGAACGGAATACGGCTTTTACTGCTCCCATTAACTGTTCTTTTGGATCAATCGGGAATTCTTCACCGATTTTTTCTTTATATTCTGCTTTGAACTGGTTAGCAAGAACTTCTAAGTCTTCTGCTGTAAGGTCTACGTCCTGAGTAATACCTTTTTCTTCTTTCATCTTGTCGATAAGTTCTTCAAAGTATTTTTTACCTACTTCCATAACTACATCAGAGTACATCTGAATGAATCTTCTGTAGCAGTCCCAAGCCCAACGTGGATTTCCTGATTTTTCTGCTAATACTTTAACAACTTCTTCATTTAAACCAAGGTTTAAGATAGTATCCATCATACCTGGCATAGATGCTCTTGCTCCTGAACGAACAGATACAAGAAGTGGATTTTCTTTATCTCCAAATTTCTTTCCAGTAACTTCTTCCATTTTTACGATTGCGTCCATGATCTGTTCCATGATCTCATCGTTGATTTTTCTTCCGTCCTCATAGTACTGAGTACAAGCATCTGTTGTAATTGTGAACCCTTGTGGTACAGGAAGACCTAATTTAGTCATCTCAGCAAGGTTAGCACCTTTACCACCAAGAGTGTTTCTCATGGTTGCGTCACCTTCGGTGAACATATAAACCCATTTTGCCATGTCTTTACGACCTCCTACATAATATTTTTTAATAAAAAGGTTTTCTTCTTATTATTAACATATTGCAATACGATAATCTATCGCACATATATTTTATACGGTTTGTCAAGGTTCGTCAAGGTCTTTTCGACAGAAAACTATTTATTTCCCGTTTCTGTATTTGTCCAAAAAAATCACCTTTCCGCCATTTATTCTGGACTCCTCTGCCGCCAATGCACAATAGTGACTTTCCACTGATTGTTCTACGGAAGTTGTCCGTTTTGTAGCCCCTGTTTCATTTATCAGCATATCTAAAAATTCTTCCACCATTCTGTTATCCCCACCGCCATGTCCGGAAAAATCCGTGGCGATTTTAGAGATGTCAATTACCTCTGTGTCTTTCTGTCCAAATACCGTTATTTTGATTGTATTTTCCGTCATATCTGCGATAATTTCACCTTTTGTCCCCATAAACTTTGCATATCTGCTTCCCGTGGCGGTAAATCCGCACATTGTATGGCTGATTGTAGTCCCGTCCGTCATTTTCATATTCACAATCTGATGGTCAACTACATTATTATCGCAATGATACACACACCGTCCATATGGCCCTGTTTTTATCGCTTCCGTAATGGTTTCCACACTAGGGTGCAGCGTCAATACATCTAACGGCCATTCCGTATATCCTGTCTTTGCACCAATCTTATGGTGTTCCAAATAAATTTTCTCCGCATCATACGGACAGTCTTCCCTTGCTTTACAGCCGTCCATACAGCGAAGCGCCGCCCCTTTAGGTGCACATTCTTCTTTAAATAAATATGTGTCACCAAATGAAGAAACGGACTCACATGTCTTCCCCGTCAGCCAAAGAAGTAAATCCATATCATGACAGCACTTCTGTAAAATCATCGGACTTGTCGTCTCCGAATTTCTCCAATTGCCACGCACAAAACTGTGTGCCTGATGCCAATATCCCACATTTTCAATGGACATTACCGAAACAATATCACCGATAACTCCCGTATCCAAAATGTCTTTTAACTTAGAATAGATTGGGGTGTAGCGAAGAACATGACACACAATTACCTGTCTGTTGTATTCTTTCGCTACTTTTACAATTTCCCTGCACTCTTCCGGTTTCGGCGAAATCGGTTTTTCAAGTAAAAGGTGATACCCTTTTTTCAATGCCGGGATCGCCTGCTCTACATGCTGCTTATCCTGCGTGGTTATAAACATAATATCTGCCAGTTTGTCCTGCGCGATCAATTCCTCTGCACTGGAAAAACACATTTCTTCCGGTATATGATATTCTTTTGCCACCTCTTGTACTTTTGCAGGATCAATATCCGCAATCGCCACGATTTCCATTTTATCCGGAAATAATTTTGCTGTCGGTGCATATGTATCTTTCCCTCTGCTGCCAAGACCTGCAAGTGCCACTTTCATCTTTTTATTCATAGTCTTCCTCCCTGTCCTTTTGATAGTTTTTATTATATTCCTTTCATCTCGGACAGGCAACGAAAATATCATCTTCTATTCTTCCGTACTTTTCATCTGTTCCAAATCGTACTGCAATGTCTGGACAACTTCTCCCGGGATTAAATATACTTTCTTTTTTTCTCCCATTGTAAAATAATAATTTTCTCCCGCTCCGTTTCCTATATAGCATACTATCTGTTTTCCGTCCTTATCCGTCAAGGTTACGGTATATGTCGGATTATCCAAACCATAGTCTGAAAGTTCATCTCCGCCTTTCAGTTCACGTACCGCCTGCAAATCGGAAAACGCTTCCGCAATTGCCGTCACATAACTTTGTGTCAGTTTTGTTTTATCATCTCCTTCCACGTACCATGTATCTTCTTTTTTCTCAAATCGCAATTCACTGCCGTCCTTTGTATAGGACAATTTCTTCCAGTCGTTGCCCTTTACCAAAGTAATTTTGCTTTTTTCTTTCTCCAAATCGTCTTTTTCCTTCTGTACTTTCTGCCAATGCCCGATTCCAAAATAAACGCCAATTAGTAGAATTAAAATTCCAAGTAATATCCATAACGATTTCTTTTTCATTTCTTTACGCCTTTCTTCGTTTCCAGCATCTTGAAGCACCGATAATTAAAATACATGCCGGTATTCCAAAAATAGCAAGCAGACTGAATGCTCCTGCATGCCGGACGGTATTGTAAGTCACTTCCAGACTTTTTGGTTTAACAGATACATTTTCCACATCATCAAAATTACTTGTCACGGCATTTACAAACAAGGTCAGATTTTCCGTATTGCAAAACATTTCCGTTAAGTTCGAGTCAATCATCGTGCTTGCACCGATAACGGTAAGTCTTCCCTTTGTCTCACTGTCCTCCGCAACCGCACCCAGTATGTACGTTCCCTCTTTTTGTTCTTTCTCCGTCACTGCATATGCTTTTTCCGAAGTTGTCATGAAACTGTCAACACTCACATTTTCACTTGCCGGAGTAGTTTCCGTAAATCCTACCGAATTTACAAGCAATACCGTTTCAGACGAAATATCATTTGCCATCTTTCCTGAAACGGAAAGATTCGGGATTAAGTAATAATAATTCCCCTGATAAGACCGCTCCGTATCGGCAATATACCCCTCCGCCTGCTGTAAACCGTATTCTTTCAACAGATTTTTCAAATTCGGTGTATCCGCATCTGCCCCACCGGACATAAACAATACTTTTCCGCCTTCTTTTAAATATGCCGAAAGTGTTTTCTGCTCATCTGCCGTGATATCTGTAGTCGGTGCATAGATAAAAATCAAATCACAGTCTTCCGGTATCTCTTTTTTCATCATTAAATTCAGTTCATTTACGCTGATATTTGATTTTCCAAGAAGAGCCGACACCTCCGTTGACAGCGTACTCTCTCCGTGTCCCGCAAGGCGATACACCGTTTTATTTACCGTACTTGTCACATAATTCACCGCACTTGTCAACTGCCCTTCCGCATCAAACTCTTTTTCCTGCATTGTCCCGCTATAATAGGACATTTCATCATACACAATAATATCCGTAAACGGAATCACAATACTTCTTTCTGTTTCTTTACATTGCACAACAATACTATTTTCTTCCCCGTCATATTTATCCAAAGCACTTGGGTGTAAAACAGGATCCACATATTCTACATCAATCTTATCAGATAAGGCGGCATATTTTTTTACAAAAGTTTTGATTCTGTCGTCCACAGACTTTTTCTCCGCCAAAATCGTAAATGTAATCTCTTTATCCAGTTCTTTCAATACTTTTTTACTTGTATTTGTAATTTCATATAATTGATTTCCACTGACATCAATAGTCTTCGCACTCGACGGCAGTTTTCCCGCCAGCATATTTACCACAATCGCTATCGCTATAACAACAGCCGTCAGCGCCATACTGTATGTACCTTTTTTAGTATGTACGCTCTTAAACAATTCTTTTATTTTCTGCATATCTGTTTCCTCCTAATTCCAACGTCTTTTCTGTATTGTCTGCATTGTCAGAAAAACAAATACAAAAATAAGAGAAATATATAGTATCAGACTTCCTATATCCAGCAGATGATTAAACACAATATTTTCAAACCCTTCCGTCAGAAGAACTTTTTTAAGTAACTCTGCCAGTCTATTTTCAAACCATGTCTTTTTCAAAACATATCCTGCAATCGTTATCCCAAATCCAACTATTCCCAGTCCACCGCCAATTACCCAGTTCTTTGTATTTCTATAGACAATACAAGAAAGCAGTGCGATGAGGACAAGAATCCCTGCCAGATTTCCTACAGCCGAAGTAGGCAGATATGCCAAAAGCGCATCTCCCAAATACATCACCAGAAGAACTCCAAAAGTGCTCAGCAATGCAATAACCGGACTTTCCGTCAGAGCAGAAATTACCATTCCGATGGCGATATAAACACAGCCCATAACAAAAAAAGTAAAAATCCCTGCATAATCAATCAGAAAATTTGCTTTCCCCTGACTTTTAATAATAATCGGAAAAGCCATAAAAATAAGATTCGGAACAAAAAAAACTGTCGTCATGGCAAAATATTTTCCTAAAACGACTGACAGTACACTGACCGGTGATGTCAAAAGCAACTGATCCGTCTTGTTCTTCCTCTCCTCCGCAAAACATCTCATAGTTAAAATCGGTATGCTCAAAATGAAAATAAAACCTGCTCCGTACAGTGCATAGGAAAAATATGGGTACCCCATATTCAAGTTATATACCATAAAATATATTCCGGTAAAAATAATAATCGCGGCGATAAACACATACCCCGTCATTGAGTCGAAATAGGATTTCAATTCCCTCTTATAAATCGCTTTCATCTTCCAATTCCTCCTCTTCTACAATTGCTTCATGTTTTTCCTCTTCCGTCAATTCTAAAAATACATCTTCCAAAGAAACCTTCTGTCTTGTTATCTCCACAAGCGGACATTCGTTTTTTGAAAAGGCAAAGAAAACTTCTTCCCGAATATCTCTTCCATTCTCAATTTCAATATCCACTTCCACAAATTCTCCCCGTTGTTTACACTCTATATGTTCAATATACTCCACTTTTTCTAAAATATTTTCCACTCTTCCAACTTCATCTGCCTTTGCCACAAGATGAAGCATTTCTGTTCCGCTTATCCTCTTTTCAAGATTCTCCGGTGTATCACTTGCCACCAACTTTCCATTGGAAATGATCATAATATAATCACATACTTCCCGCACTTCTGCCAATATATGCGAACTCAAAATAACAGTATGCTCTTTTGCCAGTTCCCGAATCAATTCTCGAATTTCAATAATCTGTTTTGGATCCAGCCCCACCGTAGGCTCATCTAAAATAATAATCTCCGGAAATCCTAAAATTGCCTGTGCAAGTCCGACACGCTGTTTATACCCTTTGGATAAATTTTTAATCAGGCGCATCTCCACCTCTTCCAGTTTTACAAGTTCCACAACTTTATTAATCTGCTCATTTCTCTCGGATTTAGGAATCTTTTTCAAATCTGACACAAAACAAAGATACTCCAAAACTGTCATATCCGTGTATAGCGGTGGAATTTCAGGCAAATACCCTATGCTCTTCTTTGCTGCTTCAGGTTCTTCTAAAATGTTATGTCCGTTAACAATCACCTCCCCTTCTGTCGCTCCTAAATATCCTGTCATAATGTTCATTGTCGTAGATTTTCCCGCACCGTTTGGTCCAAGAAAGCCATAGATTTCCCCCTTATTCACGGTAAAACTCAAATGGTCCACTGCTAAATACTCTCCGTATTTCTTTACCAGATTTTTTACCTCAATCATTGCCTGCTACCTCCTGCAAAATACTTTCGTTGTCCATTCTAACAATAATTGGAAAAAATTCTGTGATGATTGTATGTAGTTTTTGTGAACACCTTGTGTTTGGGGACGTAGTTTTTTTACATTTCACTACGTCCCCAAACACAAAATCCCCTGTCCCTTTTTACAGAATCCCCCGTCCCTTTTTACTACTACTCACCAATAATCTTTTTCTTTACAAACAAATATAGGTTCTCACTCCTTGTGGAAGAAATTTTCATTTTATCAATTAACCTTTCCTTATACTCTTCGCGCAAGGATTTTTCCTCTATAATTTCTTCTATTTTGGATAAATTCTTTTCCATTTTCATTTGTTCCAAAATATTTAAAGCAATTTCCTGCCTTTGCAAATGCATATCTTCTTTTACATCATCTATAACTACATATTGCTTTTTATTATGAAAATTCACAACATCTTCCCACTCTTCAAATTTTCTTTGAAATATAGTCAATGCGTTTTCATGCAATATATCATTTTTTAATAATTGATATTCGCCTATACTACTATATTTGTACTGTAAATAAGTATTTTCATTATGACATTTCATCGGATTTAAATGAATGTAGCGCACACAATTCCAAAAATATCGTTCACTTTCAATGCATTCGCTTTTAAACCGATTTTGGAAAACGTGTCCGTTTCTGTTATGTTTATAATTATAATATTCTGCGTATTTTGCCAGACATTTGGCCATGAATGCGGCTAAAACAGCCATATCGGATTTGATAATTAGATGTACATGATTAGACATAATACAGTATGCATAAATTTCCACTTCATCTTCTTTAAGATATTCTCGTAAAATTCTTTTAAAATAAAGTTTTTCACGCGTTTGATTAAAAATTCTCTCTTTATTTATTCCTTTTGCTATCACATGATAAAATCCGGTAGCACTTTTTCTTCTTCGTTGACGCGGCATATTTCACCTTCCCTTTTATTATTCATTTAGGGACGGGGTATTCTGTAAAAAGGGACAGGGTATTTCTCATTTGGGGACGTAGTCAAATCGCAAATGACTACGTCCCCAAATGAATCACCAAATGAATCAAATAAACTAAAACTCAAACTTCTTCTCAAAATATGCTTTTAAGTCTTCAATTTTAATTCTTTCCTGCTCCATCGTATCACGGTCACGAACCGTAACTGCTCCGTCTTCCTGAGAATCAAAATCATACGTTACACAGAACGGTGTTCCGATTTCGTCCTGACGGCGATAACGTTTTCCGATGTTTCCTCTGTCATCGAATTCACAGTTGTATGTTTTTGATAATTCAGCAAATACTTTTTCCGCACCTTCGTTTAATTTCTTAGAAAGCGGCAATACACCGATTTTAATTGGCGCTAATGCCGGGTGGAAGTGCATTACAGTACGCACATCTCCGCCTTCCAATTCTTCCTCATCGTAAGCGCTGCAAAGGAATGCCAATACCATACGGTCTGCTCCAAGAGAAGGTTCGATAACGTATGGGATATATTTTTCTTTCTTTTCATCATCAAAATATGTCATATCCTGTTTTGACACTTCCTGATGCTGAGATAAATCGTAATCCGTTCTATCAGCAATTCCCCATAATTCTCCCCAGCCGAATGGGAATAAGAACTCTACGTCTGTTGTCGCTTTGCTGTAGAAACAAAGTTCTTCCGGAGAATGGTCTCTCGCACGCACTTCATCTTCTTTTAATCCTAGTGAATATAACCAGTCTAAACAGAATTTTTTCCAGTATGCAAACCATTCAAGGTCTGTTCCCGGTTCACAGAAGAATTCTAATTCCATCTGTTCAAATTCTCTTGTTCTGAAAGTGAAGTTACCCGGAGTGATTTCGTTACGGAATGATTTACCAATCTGTCCGATTCCGAATGGGATTTTCTTTCTTGATGTACGCTGTACGTTTTTAAAGTTTACAAAAATTCCCTGTGCTGTTTCCGGACGTAAATATACTGTATTTTTTGCATCTTCCGTAACACCCTGGAATGTTTTGAACATTAAGTTAAACTGACGGATTTCCGTAAAATTATGTTTTTTACAAGTTGGACATGGAACTTCGTGTTCTGCAATCCACGCTTCCATCTGCTCTTTTGACCATGCATCTACACTTTCTGTCAGTTCAATTCCGTTTTCTGCCGCAAAGTCTTCAATTAATTTGTCAGCGCGGAATCTTTCTTTACATTCTTTACAGTCCATTAAAGGATCGCTGAATCCGCCCAAATGTCCTGAGGCAACCCATGTCTGCGGATTCATCAGGATAGCACAGTCAACACCTACGTTATATGGATTTTCCTGAATAAATTTCTTCCACCATGCTCTTTTTACGTTGTTTTTTAATTCTACACCGAGATTACCGTAATCCCATGTATTTGCCAGTCCCCCGTAAATTTCTGAACCTGGATATACAAATCCTCTCGATTTTGCTACTGCTACAATTTTTTCCATTGTCTTTTCCATTCGTTTTCTCTCCTTCACATTTTATTTTTAACTTACAGATACATAAATTTTTCCGTAACAAATGTCTTTTCTATGTAATTTATAGATTTTATAAATTGTTAATTATTATACAGTTTTTCTATAAACTTGTAAATGTCTACTTTAGGCAAATTTCCAATATCTCCAAAGATTTGAAAGTTTTATCCACATAAAAAGAAAGGTATCCTGATACAATTTTTTTCAATTTTTTCAGTACATTTTCCGATACCGTAAATGTATATAACTTCTCAATTGATGAGCCTGCAATGTATTGCATGGCATACAGTGTGGACGTGTCGATTTCCACCGCGTCTTTTACCTCATTTATACAGTTCTTACAAATGATGCCTCCCTGTCTTACACTAAATACAACCGGAGCATCTGCGCTTCCGCATTTTACACATTGGAATACTTGCGGTCCCTCTCCATTGATATAAACTGCCTTTAATTCATAAATACACCGTATTAATTCATTAGAAATATTTTTTTTCGTTAATGCCCTAAACGTCTGATACAGTAATTTTAGCATCTGCGTCTCATCATTTTGCTCTCTTGTATAATATTCTGCAAATTCCATAAAATAGAACCCGTAATATGTAGCCTCCATATCATTTTTCAGTTCCTGAAAATAATTGGAAATATGAACCTGCATAATATTATAAGAGTTTCTTCCTTCATATAACGTAAATTCTCCAAAGCAAAAAGGACTTACGGCACCTCCAAATTGGCTGTTCGGTCTTCTTGCCCCTTTTGCAAATGCTGAAATCCGCCCTTTTTCCTTTGTCAGAATCACAACTCTTTTATCGTACTCCCCTATCGGAGTCACTGACAGCACAATACCTGTCACTATCACCGGCTGATTCACGATTGTATTCCCCTGTCTTTTCCACTCTGCTTTCACAGTATTCTAAATAGTCCTCAATTTTTCCCGACTTGGAAAATTTATCCCATGCCGTAAGTTCCATCGAATCACCTCTTCTTCTGTTTCTTTACTTTTAGGTTCTCCGATTAAACTTGCTCTATACTATCAAAAAACTTCCAACATTTCCAAAATATTATTCATCTTTTGTATAGCCAAAGTTCTTAATGAGGAAGTCGCTGTCTCTCCAGTCTTTTTTCACTTTTACCCACAGTTTTAAATTCACCTGCATTTCCAGCATTTTTTCTATTTCATAGCGGGCGTTTGTGCCAATCTTTTTCAGCATGCTTCCCTGTTTTCCAATGATAATTCCTTTGTGGGAATCTCTCTCACAAATGATTGTCGCCTCAATCTCCACAATCTTTCTTTTAAACTGCATTTTTTCAATGGAAACCGCAATCCCGTGCGGAATTTCTTCGTTTAATGCGTGCAATGCTTTTTCGCGGATAATCTCTGCAACAATCTGCCTCTGTGGCTGGTCTGTCACCGTGTCTTCATCATAGAACTGTGGTCCGTAAGGAAGATATTGAAATAAAACTTTCAGTAATTCCTCCGTATTTTCTCCATTTTTTGCCGAAACCGGAACGATTGCCGCAAAATCATAGATTTTCTGATACGCATCAATAAAAGCAAATACTTCGTCTTTTTTTACCATATCCACTTTATTGATAACGAGAATAACAGGTGTTTTTACTCTTTTCAGTTGTTCTGCAATGTGTTTTTCTCCTGCGCCGATAAATGTGGACGGCTCTACGAGCCAAAGTACAACGTCCACCTCATTTAACGTGCGTTCCGCCACATTTACCATATATTCTCCCAGTTTGTTCTTTGCCTTATGAATTCCCGGAGTATCCACAAACACAACCTGTCCCTGCTCCGTTGTCAGCACAGTTTGTATTCTGTTTCTTGTCGTCTGCGGTTTATTTGATGTAATTGCAATTTTCTGTCCTATCAAATAATTCATCAATGTTGATTTACCAACATTTGGTCTTCCGATTAAGGTTACAAACCCTGATTTATAATCTGCTCTCATGCTTACCTCTCTTTTTGTATTTTTAAAATAAATCTTTTGTCTCATCAAACAGCGTTTTCTGTTCCTCGATCTTTTCCTCACTTCCGATAACGCAGAGTTGATTTGCCTTAAGCACCGCATCAACTACATCGGCAAGTTTGCGAATGTCTTCCTGAGTTGCATCTAATATTTCTTTTCTTTCTTTTTCTATCATCTCTTTCGAGACATGGTTCATGTAAAGATTTAATGAACGGTCACCTTTTGCCGCCGGATTCATCGGCTGGTCAATATTGCTGATTGTTCCGATAATGTATTTTGTCATATCTCTGTCAGACACATCGAATTGACGAAGATATTGCGTAATGCCTTCATAGATTTCGTTCGTCTTCTCCAGATTCGGATCACGGTAAGATACGAAATATCCGTCTCCCAAGCGGTTGAAACTGCTCATACAGCCGTATGCTCCGCCTTTTACCCTGACATTTTGCCATAAATAGTCATAACTTAAAATAACTTTCAGAATATGAAGCGCTCCCGTATAATCCACACCCTGGTCAATGAAATTTCCCGCTCTCGCCACATACTGTACTTTTGACGATGTTTTAAATCCTTCATTCTTTTTCTCACACTGAAGAATACACGGTACACTCTCCACTGTTTCTTTATACAAATCTGTCTTCAAATCTGCAATCAGTTTTTCCATATCCGCAAGCCCCTCTTCTGATGCCGTGTAACTTATCATCATATTTTCGGCTCTGAAAAGCATTTTGCACAACTTCTGCAGATTTTGAATCAGTTCCTCTTTTTTCTCCTCAAAATGTTCACAAATATCGTTTACCGTCTGATAAAATCCGATTCCATTTGTAATGTCTTTAAATTTTGCCAGCGGTGAAGCGTAAGACATTGCGCGCAGAGCCGATGTCGTATGCCCTGCTGATTGAAAACGCATCTGTAATCTTGATTTTGTTATATCCAAAATCTCTTTCAGACGTTTCTCGTCATCTAATTTAGAATTTACCAAAATCTCTTTCATCATGGCAAATGCAGTCGGTAATTTATCATATAACGCCTTTGCCTTCATCTCGAAAGTGGCTTTGAATTCTTTTTCCTTTACTTTTGTCACATTCGGATACATTTCCAGTGAAGTGCCGATTCCCCCCGTATGGACATTGATTTCATTGAACAATTCCCCATACTCATAATTTTTTGTATCAATAATCCCCAGAACAGACTGTAAAATGCCTACATAAGGTAACAGTTCTGCCGGAACCACTGACAGATCAAACAATAAATCTACATAACCGATTCCGTTTGTTTCAATATTATGATATACCATCAATGTATCGTCATAATATTTCTCCTCATTATAAATCGGTGCGATTTCTCTAGAAATATCCTCTCTCTCCAGTACCGGAATCGTCTTTAACTCTTCTTCCGTGGACGGCTCTTCCTGATATGCGATTAACTGTGCCGTTCTCTCCACAAGCCTGTCCACTTCTTCTTTTGAAAGGCTCGCTTTATATGCCTGCAGTTTTTCGTCCAATTCTTTTTCCAATCTGGCAGTACGCCCTTTCTCCGCCTTTACAACCACGATAGATGCGTGTGTATTATCCAACAGATATTTCTGAATGAGTTGTTCAAAATAGTTTGTGTTTACCTGTTCTTTTAAAAACTTAAATGTTTCAATGGCATCTAAGTGAATGAATGGTTTTTCATCATCATACAGCCAACTGTCAAAAATCTGAAGCCCGTACATAAGCCCTTTCGGGAAATTTCCAAAATCGGCTTCCCGATAGCGGAATTCATGATAATTAATTCCGGCTTCAATCGCTTTTTTATCCATGCCGTTTTCCACAATGGATTTCAGCGTGTCCTCAATTACGGAAATAAACTCCTCTTTCTGCTCCTGATTTGCATTTTTTGCCACGATGGAAAGTACGGGCTGATAAATTCCGTTATCATACGAACCCATAATGTCTTTTCCGATTCCCGCATCTACAAGCGCCTTTTTAAGCGGTGCTCCCGGTGCGGAGAGAAGTGCGTAGTCCAATATTTCAAATGCTAAGTATAAATTTCTGTCTAAACTTGTTCCGATAACTTTATTATAAGATAAATACGTATTGTCTTCCTCAGACTCATTACTTGAAACAGAGTACGCTATTTCCACTTCTTTTCTCTCAGCAAACGCTTCCTGTTTCTGAATCTTTGAATCAATTTCCATGGCATCGAAATGACTTAAATATTCCTTATCAAGCCATTCCAGTTTTTCCGTCATATCCATATCCCCATACAGATAGATATAACTGTTGGACGGGTGATAGTATTTTCTGTGAAAATCCAAAAATTGCTCGTATGTGAGTTCAGGAATCACTTCCGGATCCCCTCCCGACTCATTTCTGTACGATGTGTCCGGGAATAATGAATTCAATACAACTCTGTCCAACACTCCTTCCGGAGAAGAAAAAGCGCCTTTCATCTCATTATATACAACGCCATTGTACTCTAATTTTGCGTCCGCACTGTCCAGTTTATAACTCCAGCCTTCCTGACGGAAAATTTCATCATGTTCATAAATATTTGGATAGAACACTGCGTCCATATATACATGCATCAGATTCTGAAAATCTTTATCGTTGCAACTTGCAATCGGATATACCGTTTTATCCGGATATGTCATTGCGTTTAAAAATGTATTTAAGGAACCTTTCACCAATTCGACAAACGGGTCTTTTGACGGGAACCGCTTTGAACCACACAGAACCGAATGTTCCAAAATATGAGGTAATCCGGTGCTGTCTTTTGGCGGTGTACGGAATCCGATGGAAAACACTTTATTCTCGTCATCATTTGAAAGCAGCACAACTTTTGCACCGCTTTTCTTATGTTTTAATATATAGCCTTCTGACTGTAAATCTTTCAGATGATGTTCCTGAATCAATTCATATGTTGTCAATTCCTGTAACTTCATATATTTCTTCTCTCCTATTTTATTTTCATTCTTTTACATTTTTGCCAATTTAGTCTATTATAACACCTTTTCTATAAAAAAAGAAGTTCGTCGCAGTAGTTTAAGACAAAGAAAGCGGAAGTCCGATTGGATTTCCGCTTTCCTTAAAATTATTTTTAGATTTCTCTTGTATATTTTCTAAGCCATTCTGTTTCTTCTTCATTTAAGTATGGAGAAATTTTTTCAAATACCTGTTTGTGGTAATCATTCAGCATTTTCTTATCTTCTGCTGACATAATATCCGGATTGATTGCATCTAAGTCGATTGGCACGAATGTCATTGTTTCAAAATACATAAACTGACCATACTCGTTTGCTTCTCCCTTGCGGACAATCAATTCATTTTCTGTACGGATACCGTGAGAACCTGCAATGTAAATACCCGGCTCATCTGTAACAACCATACCTTCTTCAAAAGGTGTCGATTCGCCCGGTCTGTACTGCCATCTGATTCCTGAAGGACCTTCGTGGATATTTAATAAGTACCCTACTCCATGACCTGTTCCGTGGTTGAAGTTTAAGTTCATGTCCCAGAATGGTTTTCTTGCAAGAATGTCTAAATTCACACCCATTGCACCGTACATAAATTTTGCGTTTGCAAGATTTAACATACTTTTCGCAACTGTTGTAAAGTGTAATTTTTCAACGTCGCTTACTTCGCCCAATGCAAATGTTCTTGTAATATCTGTAGAACCTTCATAGTAGTTTCCGCCTGTATCTGTTAAGAATAATGCCCCTTCTTTTAATTCCACATCTGTTTCCGGTGTAGAAGTATAATGTACGATGGCAGCGTGTTCTCCATATCCGCAGATTGGCTCAAAACTTGGCCATAAGAAGCCTTCCTGCTCTGCACGGAATGCTTCCAGTTTATCAGATGCACTCATCTCCGTAATCGTCATCTTTCCAACATTTTCTTTTACCCATTTCATGAATTTTGTCATCGCAACGCCGTCTTTAATGTGTGCGTTTCTTGTGTTGGCAAGTTCTACTTCATTCTTCATTGCTTTCATCAATACTGTTGGATTCTGTCTTTCCACCGTATTAACGTTTGCACCAATATTATAGTAAAGTGCATAATTTAATCTGTCAGGATCGATAAGCAATGTATCATTTGCATCGTATACTTTCATTGCCTCGTAAATATCATTATATGGGTGAAGGACAACATTTACTTTGTTGAAGTTTGCTCTAATTTCATCATTTAATTTTGTTTCGTCCACATATAAATCTACCTGATCCATTGTGATAACAAGATAACTTAATAATAATGGAGAGTATGCAACGTCATTTCCTCTGACGTTCAATGTCCATGCAACATCATCTAATGATGTGATAACATGAACGTTTGCGCCCACTTCTTCCATCACTTTTCTGATTCGTGCTAATTTAGACTCTGTACTTTCTCCTACAAGTTTTTCATCTAACGCAAATGCTTTCTCTGTTGATAATGCAGGACGGTCTTCCCACACTTCATCTACTAAATCATATGCATAATTCACGTTTCCACCTTTTTTCGATGCTGCTTTCGCATATTCTTTTCCTTCGTCTACCGCAACTAAACGTCCGTCAAAGCCTAATGTACCGTTTTCATTTAATTTATCTGCTATAAATTCAAGAACTGTAGGAACTCCCGGATTTCCCATACGGTAAAGGTCCACGCCTGACCCTTCCAACTGCTGTTCTGCCTGAAGGAAGTATCTTCCGTCTGTCCAAAGTCCCGCTTCTGTCTTAGTAATTACCGCAGTACCTGCAGAACCTGTAAATCCTGTGATAAACTCTCTCGCCTTGAAATGTTCTCCAACATATTCACTCTGGTGATTATCTGCTGATGGAACAATGTACATGTCAATGTTTTTTTCTTCCATCAATGCACGCAATTTTGCGATTCTCTCTGTAACTTTCATGTCACAACCTCCTTATTTTAAGGGACGGTTTTCACCGTCCCCGCCATTTTGACTATATACATAATACCACAATTTTTTACTTATCTGCAATATGTTTTAATTCTTCATTCTTTATCCAAGTCCCGTCTTCCTTCTTCAAATAAGGAAGGACATTTTTAATTGCTTCCATTTTTACTAAGCCGTAAATATGCGGATATTCTCTTCCGCAGCCTTCTAAGTCTTCCCATTTTACAGGTACATCAAGATTGTCCGTATCAATTACAAGCAACACCAATTTTTCCTTTTCGTTGGCAAAATGAGGTGAGACTCTCCAAAAATATTCGATGGAAGAACAATGAATAAACGGATTATTTTTCAACAATACTTTCCCGAAATACCTGTCTTCTCTCATCTCTTCATACAGTTTTTCTTTTATGCAATGTAAAATTAGCATAGACCCGTCTCCTTATGCTTTACGCACTTTTTGTTCTTTTCTTAATCACGAACAGTACTGCCAACATCAACACAATACCAAACGGCAATGCAATCCATGCCGATTGCACAAACCCTGCAACGATATATGTAACGAAACTGACTGCTGCCACCGTCACCGCATATGGCAACTGCGTAGATACATGGTTTACATGGTTACTCTGTGCTCCCGCCGATGCCATGATTGTCGTATCAGAAATCGGTGAACAGTGGTCACCGCAAACAGCTCCTGCCATACAAGCTGAAATAGAGATAATCATAAGTTTCGGATCGTTTGCAAACGCCTGAACAACAATCGGTATTAAAATACCAAATGTTCCCCATGAAGTACCTGTGGCAAAAGCAAGGAGACAACCGATTAAGAAAATAATTGCAGGCAAGAAATTCATCAAACTTCCGGCTGAACTTTTCACTAATCCTTCTACATAGACCGCCGCTCCCAAACTGTCTGTCATCGCTTTCAACGTCCATGCAAATGTTAAAATCATAATCGCAGGCACCATCGCTTTAAATCCTTCCGGAATACATGACATACAGTCTGAAAAACTTAATACTTTACGAACCATATATAACACAATCGTAATAATCAGTCCGAAGAAACTTCCAAGTACAAGACCTACTGAGGCATCACTCTGTGAAAATGCCGTAACAAAATCTGTTCCGCTGAAAAATCCGCCTGTATAAATCATACCGATTACACAGCATACAATAAGTGAAATAATCGGAATAACCAAATCAATTACTTTTCCGTTATGATTTACCACTTCTGTTGACGCATTTTCATATGGTCTGTCAGGCGTTGTATAAATATCACCTTTTTTTGCATTGTCCTCATGAATTTTCATCGGACCATAATCTACTTTCATTGTTACAATTGCAATCATCATTACAATTGTGAGTAAAGCGTAAAAGTTATATGGGATTGCCTGAATGAAAATGGAAAATCCATCTTCTCCTTTTACGAAACCTGTAACAGCGGCTGCCCATGAAGAAATCGGTGCGATAATACAAACCGGCGCTGCTGTCGAGTCGATTAAATAAGCCAGTTTTGCACGGGATACATTGTGTTTATCTGTAACCGGGCGCATAACGCTTCCGACTGTCAAACAGTTAAAATAGTCATCGATAAAAATCAGTACGCCGAGAACAACTGTTGCCAACTGAGCCCCCACTCTCGTTTTAATATGCTGTCCTGCCCAACGTCCAAATGCTGCCGAGCCTCCCGCTCTGTTCATCAGCGATACCATTGCTCCTAAAATAACAAGGAATACTAAAATACCTACATTGTACTCGTCTGAAAGTACACTGATAATTCCCCCCTGGAAAATATGTGTCACTGTTCCCTCGAAAGAAAATCCCGAATAGAACAACGCACCTACTAAAATACCTACAAACAATGAACTATAAACTTCTTTCGTAATCAACGCCAACGCAATGGCAACTACAGGTGGAACTAACGCCCAAAATGTCGCATATAGTTCCGGTTTCGGCGGTTCCTCCGCCGCAAATACTGTCATGGAACACATCATTACACATAATAAAACCATGCTCATAACAGCAAGTAATTTTCTTCTTGAATCTTTTCTCATCATAAACCCTCTCTTCATTCTTTTTATTTTGAATGACTGAAACATACTGCTCACTTCTTAGAATGAAAAAAACCATAGACTTCTTGGGGGAACGTCTATGGTTATGTATACAATGAAATATACGACATATTGATATATTCTAATCTATGATAGCGCTCCACACTTCTGTGACAGTACGTTGCATCTTATACAACGTCCCAGAATAAATTCTCGGACAAAGAATCTATTCTTCGGCATCTTTCCCTTTCCCGCTCAGAAGTCTGTCCCACTTAAACTAAACGATACTCTTAAAAGATGCACCTCTATCTTTCAGTTATTCAATTGTCTTTGATTGTATCATACTTTTTGTAGATTGTAAAATGTTTTTTCACTTTTCTTTCATAAAATTTTCATATTTCAAAAACAGCACGGTCAGAATCAACCGTGCTGTCTTACTATTTTATTCTATTCTTCATTTCCATAAAGAGCAATTAATTTGTTCAGATAAGCGTATCTTTCTTTTGCCGCTTTTTCTGATTGAGCAAATAATTCTTCTGCTCTTTCCGGATTCATTCTTGCTAAAGCGTTGTAACGAACTTCACCGTCCAAGAATTCTCTGTAACTTTCAGTTGGCTCTTTACTGTCAAGAGTAAATTTGTTTCCTTCTGCTGCCGGATTGAAGCGGAAGTTGTGCCAATATCCTGATTTTACTGCTAATTCTTCTTCTGTCTGCGCTTTGTTCATACCTTTCTTAATACCGTGGTTGATACATGGAGCGTAAGCAATAATTAATGATGGTCCCGGATATGCTTCAGCTTCTGCGATTGCTTTTACTGTCTGGTTAAAGTCAGCGCCCATAGCAATCTGTGCTACATATACATAACCGTAACTCATAGCGATACTTGCCATATCTTTCTTCTTCACTTCTTTACCTGCTGCTGCAAACTGAGCGATTGCACCTGTAGGTGTTGATTTAGAAGACTGTCCACCTGTATTAGAGTAAACTTCTGTATCGAATACCATAATGTTGATGTCCTGACCTGATGCTAATACATGGTCAACACCGCCAAATCCGATATCATAAGCCCAACCGTCTCCACCGAAGATCCACTGTGATTTTTTCGCTAAGAAATCTTTATTGTTTAAGATGTCTGCTCTTAATTCGCATCCGCAGTCACAGTTCTCTAACGCAGTAACTAAGTTATCTGTTGCTGTTCCGTTTGTTGCTCCACAGTTAAATGTATCTAACCATTCTTTTCCTGCTGTAACAACTGCTTCATTTTCTGAACCTTCGATTAATTTTTCTACTTTTGCTTTTAAGCCGTTTCTTAATGCTTTCTGTGCTAATAACATACCGTAACCGAACTCGGCATTGTCTTCAAATAATGAGTTAGACCATGCAGGACCTTGTCCTTTTTCGTTTACTGTATATGGTGTAGATGGTGAAGAGTTACCCCAAATTGAAGAACAACCTGTTGCATTTGCAATGTACATTCTGTCACCAAATAACTGTGTAACTAATTTTGCGTATGGAGTTTCTCCACAACCTGCACAAGCGCCTGAGAACTCAAGTAATGGCTGTTTGAACTGGCTTCCTTTTACTGTAGTTTCTTTAAATTTAGCAACTACTTCAGGTTTTACAGGGATTTCTCTTCCATAATCAAAGAAGTCCTGTTTTCCTGCATTTGCTTCCATATTTTCCATTACAAGTGCTTTTTCACCCTTCTTACCAGGACATACGTTAGCACATGAACCACAACCTGTACAGTCATAAGCAGATACAGTCATTGTGAATTTCAATCCCGGCATACCAATCATATCGATTGTTTCAAGTCCTTCCGGTGCATTTGCCGCTTCTTCCTCTGTCAACGCTACCGGACGGATAACTGCGTGAGGACATACATATGCACAACGGTTACACTGGATACAGTTTTCAGATTTCCATACAGGAATATCTACTGCAATACCACGTTTTTCGTATGCAGATGTACCTGATGGTGTAGAACCGTCAACATATTCTGTGAATGCAGATACCGGAAGTGTATTTCCTTCCTGTGCATTTACTTTAGCCTGAATATTTTTAACGAAATCTACTACTTCAGGTTTTCCGCCTTTCACTTCAGGTGTGAATAAACCTTCATCTTCTGCATTTTTCCAAGATTCAGGAACTTCGATTTCCACTACCTGTTTTGCACCTGCATCGATAGCGTCGTAGTTCATCTGAACAATCTTGTCACCTTTTTTACCGTAAGATGCTTTTGCTGCCGCTTTCATTAATTCGATAGCGTGGTCTTCCGGAATAATATTTGCAAGTTTAAAGAATGCTGACTGAAGAACCGTATTGATACGTCCGCCAAGTCCGATTTCTTTACCGATCTTAATACCGTCAATTACATAGAATTTGATATTGTGATTTGCGATAAACGCTTTTACCTGTCCCGGTAAATGTTTTTCCAAATCTTCCATATCCCATGGGCAGTTCAATAAGAATGTACCACCGTCAACCAATTCCTGAACCATGTTATATTTATTAATATAAGACGGGTTGTGGCAGGCAACAAAGTTAGCCTGTTTAATTAAATATGTTGATTTGATTGGGCTCTTACCAAAACGAAGGTGTGACATTGTTACACCGCCTGATTTCTTAGAGTCGTAATCAAAGTATGCCTGTGCATACATATCTGTGTTATCACCGATAATCTTAATAGAGTTTTTATTTGCACCAACAGTACCGTCAGAACCAAGTCCCCAGAATTTACAGTTGATTGTTCCGTCAGGAGTTGTAACTAATGGCGCTCCAACTTCCAATGATAAGTTTGTCACATCATCTACGATACCGATTGTAAATTTCTGTTTTTCAGTATTATCATATACCGCAACGATCTGAGCAGGTGTTGTATCTTTAGAACCTAAACCGTAACGTCCTGTAAATACAGGTACTGCATCAAATTTTGTTCCTTTTAATGCTGCTACAACGTCTAAGTATAATGGCTCGCCTAATGCACCCGGTTCTTTTGTTCTGTCAAGAACTGTAATCTGTTTTACAGAATCAGGAATTGCATTTACTAACGCTTCCGCACAGAATGGTCTATAAAGACGAACTTTAACAACACCAACTTTGCGTCCTGCTGCCATTAAATAATCAATTGTTTCATCAATTGTATCACATACAGAACCCATAGCAACAATAATATGTTCTGCATCTTCTGCACCGTAGTAGTTGAATAATTTATAGTTTGTTCCGATTTTCGCATTTACTTTATCCATATATTCCTGTACGATTGCAGGCATTGCATCGTAGTATGGATTACATGCTTCTCTTGCTTGGAAGAAGATATCAGGGTTCTGTGCCGAACCTCTCTGACATGGGTGGTTTGGATTTAATGCATGTTTTCTAAATGCATCAATCGCATCCATATCTGCCATATCTTTTAAATCTTCATAATCCCATGTTTCAATTTTCTGAATTTCATGAGATGTTCTGAAACCGTCAAAGAAGTTGATAAACGGAATTTTACCTTTGATTGCTGAAAGATGAGCAACCGGAGTTAAGTCCATAACTTCCTGTACACTTGATTCACAAAGCATTGCACAACCTGTCTGACGACAAGCGTAAACATCTGAATGGTCACCGAAAATAGATAATGCATGGCTCGCTAAAGCACGTGCCGATACGTTAAATACACCCGGTAACTGTTCTCCTGCAATTTTGTATAAGTTAGGAATCATAAGTAATAATCCCTGAGATGCTGTGTATGTTGTTGTCAAAGCACCTGCTGCCAAAGAACCGTGTACGGTACCTGCTGCACCTGCTTCTGATTGCATTTCTGTAACTTGAACTGTCTGTCCAAAAATATTTGTTCTACCTTGAGTAGCCCATTCATCTGTAGCTTCCGCCATAACGGATGAAGGTGTAATTGGGTAAATAGCTGCAACGTCAGTAAAAGCATATGACGCATGTGCTGCTGCATGATTACCGTCCATGGTTTTCATTTTTCTTCCCATTGGTTTGTCCTCCTTCAAATTTTAATGTTGAATTTTCACATATACTTATATTATAGCCCTATAAAAAATAAAAGTCTAGTGATTATTTGTTCCTTTTGCAAAACAATACGACTATCACCAGACTTCTATTTTATTTTGAAAATTTTAGTTTTGTTTTTTTCTTTTTTGCTTTGGCACGAAAGAATCCTTTTCCCTGTCCGTCACCCGATCTGTATGTGATGCAAAGAAGTCCCATCGCTATGATAACCGAAAGAACCGCCACAACCTGAGATACCGGCAAATGGAAAATAAGCGTTCTCAACTTGTCCACACGTCCCATTTCGATAAAAAATCTTCCCGCACCGTAACTGATAATATATAAAAGAAAAATTTCTCCCCTGTACACTTCAAATCGACGGTAGATTAAAATAAATATCAAAATAACTAAACAGAGTATAATTTCATACAGAAACGACGGGCTGACCTGAATCATATTGATTCCATCTATCTTCTCCACATTCTGACGCATTTTTTCCGTCACGTCCACCGCTCTCACCGAATCAATCGGCAACTGCATGGCAAAAATTCCATCTGTATATTCCCCAAAGGCCTCTCTGTTAAAAAAATTCCCGAGTTTTCCCAATATCTGTCCGATGAGAAGCGCCGGAACGATTGTATCGAGTACTTTCCAAACAAGAAGTCCCTGTCTTTTACAAAAAATAAACACCGTAATTATCCCTGCTATAAGCGCACCGTAAAACGCCAGACCTCCCGAACGGATATTGAAAATTTTTGTCCAATGCCCTTTGAACTGTTCAAATCCGAAAAGAACATAGTAAAGTCTCGCTCCGACTATGCCAAAAATAATGACATAAACGGAAAGGTTCAGGTATTCCTCCGCTTCCTGCCCGCTTCTATGGGCAAGCCACATTGTCAATGCAATTCCAAAAAGAATTGCCACCCCTAACAAAATCCCAAAATATGTGATTTCAATTCCAAACAAATTTATCTTTTCCCCTACATTTTCCCAATGAATGTTTAAATTAGGGAAATTAATTATCTTATTCATACTCTTTCCCCCGCTTATCTTTTATATATTAAATCTAAATAAAATAATATCTCCGTCTTTTACAACGTAATCTTTCCCCTCTAAGCGGACAAGTCCTTTTTCTTTTGCAGCAGTGTATGTTCCGCATTCCATCAAATCATCATAACTTACAATTTCTGCACGGATAAATCCGCGTTCAAAGTCTGTGTGAATCTTTCCTGCCGCCTGCGGCGCTTTTGTTCCCTTTTTAATTGTCCATGCACGAACTTCCGGTTCACCTGCTGTCAGATAACTGATTAGACCAAGTAAACTGTAACTTGCACGGATTAATTTTTCCAATCCGGATTCCTCTAAACCTAAATCCTCCAAAAACATTTTCTTTTCATCGTCATCTAATTCTGCAATTTCCTGTTCAATCTGCGCACAGACAACAAACACTTCGCAGTTTTCTTTCTTTGCATATTCGCGCACTGCACAAACACCCTCATTATCCTGTGCGTCATTTGCCAAATCATCTTCGGCTACATTTGCGGCAAAAATAACCGGTTTGTATGTGAGAAGATTATAACTTTCAAGCCATTCCAATTCATCGTCATCTTCCGCTTCAAAACTGCGTGCCATGTTCCCCTCTTCCAAATATGCTTTCAAACGCTCTAACAGTGCCAGTTCTTTTGCTACCGTCTTATCATTTCTTGCCACTTTTACCGCTTTTGCAATTCTTCTTTCTAAGATTTCAATGTCAGAGAAAATCAACTCTAAATTAATTGTTTCAATATCACGAAGAGGCGCAATACTTCCATCTACATGGACAATGTTGCTGTCCTCAAAACAGCGCACAACATGTACAATAGCATCTACTTCTCGAATATTTGCCAAAAACTGATTTCCAAGCCCTTCTCCTTTTGATGCTCCTTTTACCAATCCCGCAATGTCTACAAATTCAATTGCCGCCGGAACGATTTTCTTTGTGTGATACATCTCTCCCAAAACGTCCAAACGTTTATCCGGCACAGTTACAACACCCACATTTGGATCGATTGTACAGAACGGATAGTTTGCTGATTCTGCTCCTGCTTTTGTGAGGGAATTAAATAATGTACTTTTTCCCACATTTGGTAATCCCACGATACCTAGTTTCATTTCTTCTATTTCCTCCTATAAATCCTTAGATTTCAAGGGATTTCAGCATACTTACTTTAATAGGTGGGCCATTTAGTGGGCCATCATATTGCCATAAGCGCTTCTGCTACCAAATCAATTTCTTTTTTCTTTTCTTCTTCGGTAGTATGAACATATAAGTTCATGGTAATTCCAATATTTGAATGGCCCAGTAGCATTTGAAGTGTTTTGGGCTTCATACCTGCTTCAATACATCTAGTAGCAAATGTATGTCTCAAAATATGCATTGAAAATCTAGGAATCTGTGCTTTGTCACAAATCTTAAACAATGCCGTATCATATGTACTGTTCTTAACTGGTGTCCCCTTTCTGCACAGAAACACAAACTCTTCCCATTCTTTTGAAATTTCTGAAATCCACTTATTCTTTTCTTTTTGTTTATTCAGTATAGCAACCGCTTCTTCTGTTAAAGGTATCGTACGATAACCTGATTTACTCTTTGGTTCTCCAATACGCCACTCTTTTACACTATAACGGTATTCCATACTCCTGCGAATCTGAATTGTTTTAGATTCAAAATCAATATCTTCCCATTTCAATCCAACTAATTCGCCTGTCCTCAATCCGGTTTGAAGAATAAATCGATACTGATTTTCATAACTCTGCCCTTCTGCATATCTCAAAAATATTTTTTGCACATCTCTTTCTAATGCAACTTTCTTCTCCGAAGGTTTTCCCATATCACTCTTTACTGACCTTTTACAGGGATTCGTTCGTAATACTTCATTTTCTTTTGCATATTCAAGCATATTATATAATGTAATTCTTGCTTGATAAATCGTAGACGTACGATAGCCTTGATCCGCCATATCATAAAATATCTTTTGACAATGTAGAGGTTTCACATCTGATAATGACATTTTCCCAATCAATGGTTTAATATTTCTTATATATCTCTCCGTATAATTACGAACCGTATTCGGACGGACTGTTTTCTTCTTTATTCCAATCCAGTAATCAAACCAATGATCCACCAACATATCAGATGGCATTGAAATATCACTATGTTCATCTACATAAATCGCATCTGCAAGCCAAGCTCTACACTCTTGTAGTTTTTTGAATCGTTTATGCTTTCTCTTTCCAAACCGATCTACAAATCTTGCGGAGTATAATCCTGTACTTTCCTGTGATATACCCACACCAAGTTCTTTGCCTTTTAAATCTTTTCCCATATTTTAGCTCCTTTCAAAGAAGCCCTAATACAGTATCTTATATTATACCATACCATTTTATCTTTGTGAATATTCAATTTCCATCTCATCTCCTATCTCTTAAATCTCTATATTTTCCGAAATAAATCTTTCAAATTCTTTTCTCTTTACAAGTTTTTTAGCTCCTACATAAAGTACAAATGGACATCGTGGCTCTTTTAATAAATTACTAATTCTATTTTGTCCAATATTACTATATTCAGCTGCCTCTTCAATTGTAAGAGCCACCTTTTCATAAATCGGTACATATGGTTTATTCATAATATCCTTTCCCTGTTTTACGTGCATAGCATAAATTTCACCTCGCAATACACACGACCATTTTTTGAAATAAATGGTAAATATCTTTGACATTGGCGGCTGGCAAAGGTATCTATAAAGACTGCCAATGCCAAAGTAGTTTTTTGCCAATGTCATCCTTTATTCTGTGATTAACGCAACTGTTTTTCTTCCCTGACACCAGTCGTAGCTTAATCTACTTTCCAATTGCTTTCTTGCATCTCTTCCTGTTCTGGAAGAAATCCCATAGGCTAGTAGTTCTGCCTCTAATTCTTCTAAACACATTACTTTTCGTTTGTTTAATAACTCCAGGATCAACTTCTGTGCCTTTTCCAGTTTCGTTTCCTTTTTCGTTCCTGCTTTTCCCATCAGCAGATCTTCAATGGATATATCGTATTCTCCTAACCATTTTAAGCCTTCTTCTCCTAAAGAAAACGCTACCGGATTTTCCTTCTTAGCAAGAGAATCCTTTTGCTGATATACCACTCGAATATCCTGGTCCTTCTCTTTTTCCACCTTTTCTACAAATAAGATGCTTCGTACTGCCGCTGCGATATCAATGGATCCCAAGGAACGGTAATCGCTCTGACTTCCCGATGACTTATTCAAATGTCCAATGAGAACAATGGCACATCCAGTTCTCTCTGCAATCGTACTGAGATGTCGAAATAAGGGACGGATCTCATTCGCCCGGTTCATATCCACATTGGCTCCCAGATAAGCCTGTATGGGATCCATGATCATGAGGCGTACATTATTCTGTCGGATGGCTTTTTCAATCCGATCGTCCGTCATAGAAAGCTGTTTTTCATCTTCATTGATGAAGCGTACTCTTGTCATATCTGCACCACATTTTGCTAATCTAGGCTTAATGGTATCTGCTATCCCATCCTCTGCTGTTTGATACAACACATTAAAGGGTTCTATGGGAAGTGCATTGGGAAGTTCTTTTCCATTTGTACAGTATGCGGCGATTGCCATTGCAAGCCATGTTTTTCCTTTTCCCGGATTCCCTTGGATCAAAGTAACCTTTCCAAAGGGAATGAAGGGATACCATAACCACTGGACCACCGTTTCCTCAACCTCCGACATTTTCATGACCGGAACTGGTTTTTCCCTGGCATCTCTCCAACACATCTGCTTTGCCATATTTTCTACTGGAACTTCTGCTACCAGACATTCATTCCAGTCTTTCTTCACCGGTTCTAATCGGTACACACTCAGTTCCTTCGGAATAAGAGAAACAAACTGCCTGCATCTCTCATTTCCAGGCTCATCATTATCCAGACACAAGTAGATGGAATGAATATGAGGATATTCTGTATACATCCGTTTCATTGCTTTTTCACTCAATCCGCCCAGAGAAATATAACTATGCTTTCCCCAGTCTTCCGGAACTGCAGTGATATAAGACAAAAGATCAATGGGGGATTCAAACACAAACAGTTTTTCATCCGTTCCTATATGGCCAAATCCATAGGCTTTTTCCGAACCTCTTGCCTCCCCACGATATCGGTTCTCATCGGTTCCCCGCATAGCTGCATATCTAGGATTCTGTTCTTTGTCTCTCCCGACGAATACCACATTGTGATAGTTTTTACTTTCATAAATATCCCCCTTTGCAATCATCTGATCTATCAGCCATTCCGATAGTTTCCTCTGCTCAATGAGATACTTCCTTGCAATCTCACAGCTTTCATTTCTTTCTGGCAGTTCCAATCCAGGCAAGGGGATGGGGCAGACCTTCTGTCTGCCTGCATCTTCCTTCGCCGTTCTTCTGTTGGTTTCTCCAGCTCCCTCTTCTCCTAATAATTCTTTAACTGCCTCTGCAAAAGAAAGACCGTAGAATTCTTTCATAAAATCAATGGCATGGCCGCCTTTATTCTGACTAAAACGATACCATTCATTCTTGTTGATCATCACACTGTCATGTCGTAACCACCGGTATTCTTTTCCACATCGTTTGAACTGTTCTCCTCTCCCAGAAAGAAAAACATATAAATCGGTATCATCTGCTCTTTGAATTTGTTCTCTTGTATATTCTTCCATCTTCTAAAATTCCTCCTATAATTCCATTCCATGATGTTTCTTTTTTCGTTTCATGGTTCTCACTGCTTCTTTTGCTTCTGTGGATTGCTCCCTCTTGTTTGTTTCTGGAAGAGTAATCCCTTCATCCTCCTCTGCCATCAAAACTTCCACATGATTTTTGATCCCCTCATACTTTCGTAACATGGCATGGATCCGTTTATCTTCTTTTCGTAAAGCAGCTATCTCTTCTGATAAACGAGCGGCTTCTCGTTTCCATTGTCCTTCCGGAATCTTCCCACTTGGGTCTAGATTTTCTTTTAAGATTCTTTCCGAACGATAATATCCGCTAAGTTCCTTCTTATATTCCTCTTTGAATTTTTCCCTGCCAAAATATTTGTTCTTTAATTTCAGATAAACAGGTCTTGTTTCAAAATACTCTTTCATTGCATAAAGATTGCTGTTGACACTTCGCAAAGCAGACAGTTGTTGATTCAACCGCTGACTTACCTCTTTTAGCTGAGTATCTAATTCCTGGATTTTCTCTGTCAGCTGTTCCGGGGTTCTCACATCCTGCTCTTCCAGAAAGCGGATCGTCTCTGCAAATTGTTTCAGATTTGTATTCTTCGCCTTTTGTGTTCCATAAGCGTAGGATTCTGCAACTGCATTTCTCTTATCACAATAGTTTCTCAGATAATCCGCTAAGGTTGGCTGATGTAAGAACACCATCCGTTCCATCAGTTGGCTTTCTCGAAACAAGGACCATTGAAGAAGATTCTTTGCCCGTTCTTTCATATCATTTAAGGCTCGGATGAGTCGGTTTAAACTTCCCAGTGCGGTTGAAATCCCTCTTGCTTCCATTGCCTGTACGTTCGGTCCTTCATGCACCATCGGGATCTTATCAATCCCCCGTTCCTCATAAGACCTGGCATCGACTCTTTCTGTAAGTCCTTTTTCTTCATACAGTTCGTTACACATCTTCGCCCAGGCACTTCTCAATTCTTCCAAGGTTTCTTTCCTGCTCCAATCCGTTGTATGTACCGCCCGAAATACCGGTTGTCCTTTCTGATTCAAAACCGTCTGTCCATCCGGTGTTAATACTGGAACCTTTTTTTGTTTTTGTCCCCAGGTACCATCTTCCTGTAAAGGGCGGATGGGAACCATGATGTGCATATGGGGATTGGGAATTTTATCCTTTCCCTTCTTCGGATCATGGATTGCCAGATCAGCGATCATTCCTCTTGCCACCAATTGTTCTTCCACAAATCTTCTTGCAAGCTCAATATTTTCTTCCATGGAAAACTCATTCATCAAGGCAATATCAAAGCTGTGTGCCAGCTGTGCTTTCTTATTCCCTTCGATCCATTCCACCTCATTCCAAAGGGTCTCTCTGTCTTTGAATCTCTCCGGAGCCTGTTGGGGAAGATGGATCTCCGCTAATACCACACCGCCTTTTCTCGTATAATCACTCACTTCTCCATAATACGTACATTCCAGTTTTGTACCGGCTCGGTAAGCAGCACTAGCAATGGCAGACTGCCCTTTTCCTCTGGATAATTGATTTAGATGAAAGTGATAACATCCCATCTTACTCATCTCCCTGTGGCAGTTCACCTCGCTGCATCGCCTTTAATAGTGCTTCCTCTTCTGCGAATTCTCGTTCCTTCGCTTCTGCAGTTTCCGCCCGTCCACGAACCATGTCATGAACGACATCACAAAACTTACAAGCGGGATCATGAAGAAGTTCATCCATCAGCTGATAAAATTCCGCCTCGGTCAGATATTTGGTATCTTTACAGATTGCTTCTATGGCTGCTCCTTTCTGGATCAACAGATGGGTTCGTGCCTTTCGTTTTTTCTTTTTCTGTGTATCTAGATAGTTCAAGGATCTCTGTATCCTATGCTCTGCCTGTTCCTTCTCAAGCTTTGCCTGTTTCAATGCAGCTTCTGTTTTTTCAATCTCAAGAAGTGCTTCCTGAGTATATTCCTGAAATGTTTTCTTCTTCGCCATATCGTTCTTTTCCTCCTTTTTCAATTCTTCCCTTTTCTCTGTTACGGGATAGGCATTTCTGCCGGAAGGGGAACCCTTCTTCGGATGGATCATCCGCAAACACTTTCGGAATTCCCCTTCAGAAAGATGCTACTTCCGTAGGACGCACATACCTTGTAAGGTATATAAGTGCGCTCTTCTGCTTTCAGCATCCGAGTTTTTCTTACTCAAACGGAAGTTCTTCTCCGTCTGGAAGATGCATAAATCCATCTGGATCGGTATCTTCTTTCTTTTCTGATCCTGACAGTTTCTTCCCTTCTGCGAAATAATGTTCTTCTACGATCACGTTGGTGGTATAAACTTTATTCCCCTCCTGATTCACATAGCTTCCAGTCTGGATCCGTCCGCTTACTAAAATCTTCAAACCTTTTTTCAGATATTTTTCTGCAAACTCAGCATTCTTCCCAAAGGTAACACAAGAAATAAAATCTGTTTCTGCCTTTCCGTCCTTTCGATATCGTCTGTCTACTGCCAGCGCGTATCTTGCCATTGCAGTACTGTTTTCATCCTGGAGATATTTCACCTCCGGATCTTTTGTCAGTCTTCCCATTAAGATTGTTTTGTTCATGTAATTTCTCCTTTCGCTCTTCATATTCATGTTTGTTCTTGAATCAGGCCCGATTCTTTTAAGGCAAATGTAATTTGTTCCTCATATATCAGAACGTAGAGAGGGCTTTTTACAAATAAAAATGAATCTTATTTTTTTGCCCTCATATAACGAAAGGCTCAGAGAGGAAAATACAGGGTGGAAAAGGAAATTTTTTATTTTTCTACATAAAAAAGCAGCCTGATTTAGCACCAGACTGCTTTCGTATTTATTCAAATATAACTTTTCAACAAATTATCTCTAACTCTATTTTTACTTCAATTCGCGTCACAAAATCCAATTCCATACCAGCTACTGTGTGTAGGATTCAATGACAATATCCCCCTCTTCTGAAATCAGTTTTAAAATTCTCTGTTCATTTTCTACTATTCTTTTATAAAAGGAATTGCTTTCATTTTGGATTAAATTTCCGTCAAATACTCCCAAAACATCTATATCCATTTCTGTTCTTGCATAAATAGGTAGATTATCGTAATCTGATGGATTTAATTTCCAATCTATATCGCCTTCTCCCGTCTGTACTTCCATCCTCCCAGATACTCCCACATTTTCTGTCTCTATATCGCCTTCGGTAAGCAAAAGACTACCATTACAAATACTTCCATCCGCTAACTGCAGATCTCCGTTTTCCATCTTTACATTTAATTCTTTCCAAACCGTTCCCTGAATCTCAGCATCTCCATTTCCCATATTGAGGGATAAACTGCCTTCGTTCATCGCAACAGGTACATACAAAACAGCTACTCCCCGATATCTTTCTTTCGTACCTTTTATCAGATTTCCAATTCCATCTACATATACTCCTTCGTAGTATTCTGCTGTTTCCCCGTCCTGTTCTTTTAAAACAAGTGTTTCATCTTTTACACTTACAGATAGTGGATTTTTATCCTTCTTACTGCAGATATCATATTCTAGATAAAAACTTTCATCATCTGATGTACAGACACTAAAATCTATCTGTTTCAAATCCACCTGAATCATTTTCCCAGTATAGTTTAATTTTTCCTTTTTCTGCCGATAATGTTTTCCATTTATTTTCAAAGGTTTCTCTGTTCCTGTTTCTTTTACATATTCTTCTCGTTCTAATCCGCAGCCCAATACAGTTCCAAACATGACTGCACAAATTGCTGTCGTTAAAACAATTACCTTTACGGTCTTACTCATAGAATCTGCCTCCTGTTATTTATAATCTCCTCATTCTTTTCCCTTTTGTTGAAAATATTTCTTTCACACTTCTATTCTATATTCCGTTTGAATCCGATATAAGTAACAAGAAAATATACAAAATAGATACCAAAAAACAATACTGTCGAAAACAGAAAATACATCGCCGGAGAAGTATGAACCCCTGTATAAAAATCAAAACGGTTCCCTGCATAGATTGAAATCAGTCCACTAATCACAAGTGCCACCAATGCTGGACACAAATAATATGTGCTAAGCTGTTTCAAAACAATTCTGTTGATTGATTTTCTACTATAACCAATTTGAGAAAGCACTTGATAACGAAATCCATATTTCACAGAATCGCTAAGCTGTTGTACCGAAAGCACAGTCAAAGAAACACATAAAAATACCAAACCGATATACGACAACGGAAATATGATGGAAGACAGCATATATTTTACTTCCGGAATGAAATTGTCCCGCACTAAATTTTTTGACGCATAAACAACGATTGAGTCGGAGCCTGAACAAAAATTTTCCAGTTCCCTCTCTTCCCAATCCTCAAAATCTTCTTCCGTCCCTGCAAATTCCTGAGCATTTCCTTTCCCGCGATCTTCTTCGATGTCGTCCAGTTGCGTCTGTAATGTTTCAGGTGCTTTCCCTTGGATATCTGCCACCATTTCTGCATAGTATTTACGCATCTGCTTTAGTACTTTATCCGGAACCACAAGAATATAATCTCCTCCGTTATGTCCGTCTTGTGAAAAACTTTCCGTATAGCAACCTGCAAAAGTAAGCACTTGCCCCTCATTTTCTATCACAATCTGATCTGAAAAATCTCCCACTTGCTGAAATACTCGCTCTTTCATATGAATGGCATATTCATCTTCTTTTAGGGAAATCTCCGGCAAATTCAACATTTCTCGAAGATGATTGTAAGTAGAAACACCCATATATGTATCAAAATCACAGTAAACTCCTTCTGGATTCTGATGAATCTTTTTGTAATCGGGAGTTCCGCTTTCCGTTTTGTATCTGGAACCAAATTCTTTTAAATGGGTATACAAATAGGTATTTACCGTATTTGTTCCATTTTCATAAATCTGATATGTGTAAATTTCATTTACCTGCGTTTCCTTCTTTAACAAGGCAATTTCTTGGTGAAAATCTTCCTCCACATAGCTACTGTGTACCTGAACATCAAAAGGAACTTTGTGAATCAACACCTCATTTTGAAAATGATTAAACATTAATGCCACCGAACTTCCAAGAATCGCCAATGTAAATAATGCTGTCAATGTCCCCATCGTAAAACTCAATGTCCTGATTTTCGAAGAAAACTGCCTCAACAAAAACAGGGCATCCCCATGGTAGATCATCTTTCCCTTCTTCTTTACATAGCAGGATATCCATGCGGCAATCCCTATATAAAACAGATAAATAGTCAGTATCAATCCAATCAAAAACACAATCAAAATCCCCATGTTCCACTTCTTGTAACAAAACAAAAACACACCAAAGGCTACAAAAAACAAAATAGAAATTGGTAAAAAGCACTTTTTGCGATTTTCATCTTTTTCTGTAATCTCCTCGTTTTGTTTCTGGTTCTCCATCAAGTCATGGATATTCATCTTTCGAAATCTTCTTTTACAACGAAACAGAGCCAATAAATAACACCCACCATAACAAGCTGCTGTCATACAAATACATTTTTTACTAAACTCCAACTTCAAATGATAATTCATCTGAACCATATTGTAAAAAATAGACAATAAAATCTGTTGAACTAAAATTCCACCTCCTATTCCCACCAGAAAAGCCCCAATTCCAAGCAACAGATTCTCGCAAAGATAAAGCCTTGCTATTTCTTTCTTTTTCATTCCCACAAGCAGATAAATTCCAAATTCCCGGCTTCTCTTTTCCAATACAAACCGTACCATGTAATTGATCAACCACGCTACAATCAGAACGATGAAGAATGTGGCAAGCCCCATCAAAGCTGCCATTCCCTCGAACATCTCAAAGCGTTTCTGTATATCTTTTGAAAATAGGAGTGTATTGAAAGAAAACATCAGCGCTGTAACCACTGACATCGTCATAAAATAGATTATATAATCTTTTGCCATTCGTTGAACATTCCGAAAAGCTAGCTTACGCATCATGAAAACTTTCACCTCCCGTCAACGACAGAATATCCAAAATTTCATTGAGGAACTCCCTGCGTTTCTTATCTCCTCGAACTAGTTCATGGAAAATTTTTCCATCTTTTAAGAAAAGAATACGGCTACAATAGCTTGCAGAAAATGCGTCATGCGTTACCATAAAGATGGTAGCTCCCATTTTTTTATTCATATCCACAAAAGTTTCCAAAAGTGTCTGAGCAGCCTGTGAGTCCAATGCTCCGGTAGGCTCATCTGCCAAAAGAAGTGTAGGGTGATTTGCCAGTGCCCTTGCACATGCACATCTTTGTTTTTGCCCTCCTGACACCTGATAAGGATATTTTCCTTTTACCTCCTCGATTCCAAGCAACGACATTAGCTTTTGACATTGGCTTTGAATCTCTCTTTTCTTACGTCTATGTAGCGTCATCACAAGCATAATATTTTCTTCTAACGTTAATGTATCTAAAAGATTATATTCCTGAAATACAAATCCTAATTGATTTTTGCGGAAATCAGAAAGTTTATCCTCTCCAAATTCCGTAATATCCATATCCCCATAATAAATATGCCCTGCCGTCACACTGTCAATTGTAGATAATAAATTCAGAAGCGTGGTTTTTCCAGAACCGGAAGCTCCCATGACCCCAATAAATTCACCCTGTTCTACAGTAAAACTCACTCTGTCAATCGCCTTTGTTACATGTGTTCCATTTCCATAATATTTTTCAACATCGCATACCCGTATCATATCCTGCATAGTTTACGCTCCTTCCTTTGACACTAAATTTCAAAAAGCATAGTAACAGGCGAGAGGATTATTCCTATCTCCTGCACTATGCCTATTTTAACAAAAAATCCATCTGCTTTGTATCAGATTTCCTTTCCACAATCTTACAATTTTGAAAGATACAAATCTTCTTTCCCTCATGTTTATCGCTCTATTTTCTATTGTCTATCTCAAATCTGTCATAGTTTTCATTATCTATCCTGATTGCGATAGTCTGCCAAATAAGTGCTAATTGGAAATTCTAGAATCATCTCTGTTCCTACCCCCGTCTCGGAAACTGCCCTAATTTCAACTCCCAGCTTTTCACAAAGTTTTTTGCACAGATACAATCCCATACCTGTGGATTTTTCTCTTTTTCTTCCATTCGTTCCTGTAAATCCTTTTTCAAAAATACGGAAAAGTTCTTCTTTCGGAATTCCAATACCATTATCTTTGATTTTCAAAAGAATTCCACCAGTCTTTTTCTCTGTCCGGATACAAATATGTGCATCATTTTCTCTTCTGTACTTTGTACTATTTTGAATTAATTGATTCAGAATAAAGCCAATCCATTTCTCATCGGTAAATACCATATCCGAACATTCTACTTCTGCCTGCATATGATTCTGAATCAGATAATACTTATTTTTCATTAAGACTTTCTCTACAACTTCCTGAAGATCCGTTTTTCGGATGATATAATCCTTATAAACCGCATCCGAACGAGCATAATACAGAGCCATATCCACATAATTTTCTATCTTTTGATTCTCTACAAACAGATACCTACTCCGCTCATCCCTATTGTTTTCACAGTTCAGCGCAATCGCTGTAATTGGAGCTTTAATCTCGTGAACCCAGCTTTCAATATACTCTCGATATTCTTGTTGCTCCTGCTCTATCTGATGAATCCGCTCAATAACACATTTATTAGATTTCTGAATCAACATGCGGTACAGTCTGTCTTCCAAATGCACTGATTTCGGCATGAGTTCCCCCAGTAAATACCTCTGATCCAAATTTTCTGTAATATGTTTCAACTCTTGAAAATAATGTCTGCGCGAAAGAAACTGCTGCGTCAGCCAACCTCCAAGTACCACTCCCCAGCATACCAATATCACTGCACAAGAATCAAAAGGATATCCAGTTAAACTTAGAAAACTAACAAGAAGAAACATGCATACGATATGTAAGAGCAATAACAATGTTTTATCTTTCAAATACTCCTTAATCTTCATATCCGATATCCCATTCCTCTTTTCGTTTCAATTAAATCGCTAATACCTATTTCTTCTAACTTATTACGCAAACGAGTTATATTCACACTAAGTGTATTATCATCAATAAAAACTTGTTGATCCCACAAATATTCCACCAAATCCATCCTTGGCACAATTTCGCCTTTATGTTCAAAGAGATAATATAATATTTTCAATTCGTTTCTCGAAAGCTCTGCACGTTTTCCCTGATATAAAACACATCCACCAGCAACGTCCAACACGACACCTTTATAAATGTTCTTAGCTTGGTCTGTATCTACTTGCTGCGTTCTCTTTAAAACCGCAGCAATGTGTGCCAACAATACTGGGGCAATAAAAGGTTTTGTAATATAATCATCTCCACCTTTTAAAAGACCACTCAACTCATCCATCGAGTCTGTTCTACTCGTCACAAAGATAATCGGTACATTCGATTTTTCCCTCACCTTCAGACAAATATCAAACCCGGTTTCCCCCGGCAGATTTACATCAAGCAAAATCAAATCCGGCTGGATTTCCATAATATTTTCTACGATATGATTCCATTCTGTTAATATTGTCACATGGTACAATGCATTCTCTAAAAGTTGTTTTAGCTCCTGACGGATAGAATTATCATCTTCTATAATTAAAATATTCATTTTCTAAACCTCTTTTGTCACTTGACACTCTCCATAGTTAAATAAAGATTCACTTTTCTTGTATTATACTATTCTAAAACTCTGATAGCAATTTTTTATTTTTTAAGGCAATCTTACATTAAGCAAAACCAAGTGACAAAAAATGAGACTCTACCCCTTACTCTGCTCAATTATTCCCCCAAAATAGCTTAGTCATATATTATTTATCCACTAAATGCATATCCCTCTAGAAAACTATACACGTTAGCAAATTCTTTCTTTACTCGGTATCTCGTTCCTTCTGGTGTAAGTTTTACTACACTTATTATAGATTCAAAAACATACATCCAAACCACTTCTTACTAAAAAAGACCTAGAAGAGATATTTCTCCTCTAAGCCTTTATACTTTATCACAGAATACTTTTTGCTTTTGTTTTCCTCATGGTCATGAGGATTTTTTACTTAAATCGTACCTTATGAATATGTGTTGTTGCATATAGAAATCTTAACTTCAACAACAATCACTTATTTAGAATCATGCGTTTCTCCACTTAAAAACTTTCCATCATTTCTACTGTATTAGGACTTTAATAAAAAACTTTCTAAAACCAGTGGGCCACAAAGTGGGCCATTTTTCAAAAACTTATATGAATTTATATGGAGTTATATCCGAGTCCCAAATCCGCTAAATGCTCTAGCTATCAGCATTTAAAGGCTTTTAACGACTTATACGGACATACATGAAATCAGGCGAATAATAACGATTCCTAATTTCATTTACTTTATCCTCGCCTTCATTTTTTCTAGTTTTCATCTTTTGCTTCTATTAAAATAACAATTCCTTCTGAAAATGTTATCTTTACCTGTTCTTCCTGTGCCTGGTTGCTGACGCACAGACTGTCATACGGACATAACCTGTGATTGTGTAACGGATATTTTGCTCCCGCAATAGAAAATTTTTCTATACATCTGTCCAAAGGAAATACAGAAAAATATTTGCCATACATCTTCTCTTTCTCCAACACCTTTTCATGTTCGATAAGAGAAATTCTGTTATTTTCATCGAGAATTTCCGCATGGATTCCTCTTTTGTGCGGTATAGCCAACACCTGAATGTTCGCCAGTACATGATCAATACGGCTTCCCGTTGCCCCCAAAAGAATTATCTCTTCACAATTTAATTCCATCGCCTGATATACGGCGATCTCCGTGTCCGAGTAATCTTTTTCCGGATTGAATTCCCGTATAAAAACATCTGTCTTTTCCTTGTAAAACTGTACTATTTCTTCAGAAAGACTGTCAAAATCTCCTACAATATAGTCCGGTTTTATCTGATGCCGGTATAAAAACTCTACCCCTTTATCTACTCCGATAAGCACATCTTGTTCCCATTCTTTGAGTTTTGCATATACAAATTCCTCCTGAATAGTTCCACCGCTTACAATCACTGCACGTCTATTCATATTTTTTTAAAATCTCCATAAACTCTTTCGTATTTTCTTTCGCATCTCCCTTGAAAACAGCAGAACCGGCAACAATAATATTTGCTCCCGCCTTCAGCACATTTTCTACATTAGATGTATAAATACCGCCGTCAACCTGAATGTCCGTCTCCAGACCATATCTGTTAAGCATCTCTCGCGTCATGCGGATTTTTGTCAGTGAATCCTCAATGAATTTCTGTCCGCCAAATCCCGGGTGTACTGACATAATCAGTATCATATCTGCTTCTTCTACATATTCTTCCAATGCAGATACCGGTGTGTCAGGACAGATGGAAATTCCAGCTTTCATTCCACACTCTTTAATTTTTTGGAGCGTCTTATGAACATCTTCACACGCCTCCAAATGCACAGTGATTAAATCTGCTCCCGCTTTTTGAAATGCTTCCACATAGCGAATTGGCTCATTTATCATTAAATGAGCGTCAATCACCTGATTTGTACAACTCTTGATCGACTGTAGCACAGGCATTCCAAAGGAAATACTTGGTACAAACAATCCGTCCATCACATCAAAATGAAGATACTCCGCTCCACTTTTCTCTGTTGCCTGAATCTCTTCCCCCAATTTTTTAAAATCTGCCGCCAATATGGACGGCGCCAATATATACTTCATTGTTAGTATCTCCTTTTCTCCTGTAATTCTTTATACATCTCTATATAATTTTCATATCTTACTTTATGGATTTTTCCTTCTTCCACTGCCTGTTTCACTGCGCAATTCGGCTCATGAATATGGTCACAGCCATTAAATTTACACAGTCCCTCATATTGTTCAAATTCCGGAAAATAGTATTTCAATTCTTCTTTCTCAAAATCATTTACATATAAAGAACTAAATCCCGGCGTATCCATAATATAAGAATTATCATCAATCGGAATCAGTTCCGAATGTCGTGTCGTATGTTTTCCTCTCTCTATTTTTTCACTGATACAGCCCGTCTCCATCTGGATTTCCGACTGAAACAGATTGATTAGCGAAGATTTTCCTACACCTGACGGTCCTGCCACCGCAGTTGTTTTTCCTTTTAACACTTCTTTCACAAGTTTTATGTTCTCTTCCTCTTTTGCACTTGTAAAAATAATGTGATAACCGCAGGAAGAATAGATTTCTTCTAATTCCCGAATTTCCTTTTCCTCTGCAATATCTTTTTTATTAAAACATAATACAATGGGAATTTTTTTACTTTCCATCATGACAAGAAATCTGTCCAGTAAATTGAAATGAGGTTTCGGCTTTGTAATGGCAAATACGACAAGCGCCTGGTCTATGTTAGACACCGCCGGACGAATCAGTTCATTCTCTCTCGGTAATAATTTAACTACGTTTCCAAGTTTCTTTTCTTCATTCAGTATATCAATTTCTACATTGTCACCGACAAGTAACTTTACTTTTTCTTTTCTGAAAGCACCTTTTGCTTTGCATTCATAAACGCCAAATTCTACTACGTGAACGTAGTAGAATCCGGCAATTCCTTTTATAATTTTCCCCTGCATCTCTTTTTCCTACTGTTAATTATCTGAGCCTGTTCCTGTACCGCCATCTGTTGAAGGGCCTCTGCTGATATAAACCGTAATTGTAGTTCCCTGTACAACATTCTTGCCTGAACCCGGGTCGCAGGAAATAACCGTATCTTTCGGCAAATCGCTGTCCTGATATACTTCTCTGTAACCTAACTGCTGCGCTTCCAAACTGTTTTTCGCATAAGTTTTTGATTTACCGATAATATCCGGAACAGTAACTTCTACCTGTTTCTTTCCTTTACTTACACGGATAATGATTGTGCTTCCCTCTGTCACTCGAGTGCCAGCACGTTTGCTCTGGTAAAATACTTTTCCTTTTTCCGTGCTGTCATGGTAATCTTCCTCCACGGAAACTTCAAGACCTTTCGCTTCCAGTGCGGAAACGGCGCTTGACTGTGTCATACCGATAACATTCGGAACTTCCGGTTTATTTTCGCCAAGACTTACAATCAAATTGATTTCTTCATCTAATGCCACTTCTGTGTTGGCAGACGGTTCCGTGCGGATAACTTCGTCCTGGTCATATTCAGAACTTGTCTCAAATCTTGATTTATCCACTTTTACATTTGTAAATCCGGCTTCACTTAATAACTGTAACGCTTCGCTCTGATCTTTTCCCGATACATCAGGAATAGCCTTTGTCTCTTCTTTTTTACCGGAACTGATCACAACTTTAATTACGGTTTTTTTCTTTACTTCTTTGTTGCTGCCCGGAGTCTGTTTGATAATCTGACCTTTTTCGTATGTTGTTGATTCTTCTTCTGAATCTACAACTAATGTCATGTCATATTTTTTATCTTTTAAAACTTTTTTCGCTTTTTCTTCTGTCATTCCTCTTAAATCAGGAACTTTTACTTTTTCGTTTTTATCTGCATCATCTTCCAAATTAATTGAAGGACCGAACTTTAACAGTCCTGTTGCTTTTCCTATAATGAACACAACGATGAACACAATGATAACAACCGCAACAATCGTCAGCACTTTCATCATTTTTGCCATCTTCGGATTCACATCACCATTCTTCTTTCGGCCTTTTTTATCATAATCGTCATCATCATCTTCAAAGTCATCGTAATCATCATAATCCTCCTCTGAAAAATCATCTTCATCATACGATGTCTCTCTTTTTGCTTTGCGCACATCGTCAGGATTAAACATTACTGTTTCGTCCATCGTACGCATAGGACCGATAACGACAAAATCACCGTCCGGATCCACTAGAGAATGTTTCAAATCTTCTTTTAAAGAAGCAACGTCCTGGTATCTTCTGTCCGCACTTTTCTGTGTACATTTCAAAATGATCTGCTCTAAGCTAAACGGAATATCTTCCACATATTCTGATGGTGGCGTAATTTCTTCCTGAAGATGTTTAATTGCGATGGAAACCGCCGTATCTCCATCAAACGGGAGATGTCCTGTAGCCATCTCATACATCGTAATACCGAGCGAATAAATATCACTCTTAAAATCACTGAATCCGCCTCTTGCCTGCTCAGGCGAAGTATAATGCACAGAACCCAGTGCGTTTGTGCTGATGGTGTTTGATGATGTTGCTTTCGCAATACCAAAATCCGTTACCTTTACTTTTCCTTCTTTGGAAATAATAATGTTCTGCGGTTTAATATCTCTGTGAACGATATTGTGTAAGTGTGCCGCTTCAATTCCATTTGCAACCTGAATCGCAATACTGATAACTTCTTTTGATGACAAAACACCTTTTTTAGTGATGTAGTCTTTCAGCGTAATTCCTTCCACCAGTTCCATCACCATATAATATAAGCCGCTTTCCTCACCCACATCATACACATTTACAATATTCGGGTGCATAAGCCCTGCCGCCGCCTGCGCTTCTGATTGAAATTTTCTTACAAAGAGTTCATCTTCCCTGTATTCTTTTTTCAAAATTTTAATCGCTACAAAGCGGTTTAATTTATGGTCTTTTCCTTTGTATACATCTGCCATTCCGCCTGAGCCGACTTTGCTCAGCACCTCATAGCGATCCCCTATAAAAATTCCATCTTTCATTATACATTCACCTCACATGCAAATGGTTCGACAAGCACAATCCCAATATTGTCCTTTCCGCCGTTCTCATTTGCTTTTTCTACTAATTGCATTGCAGTCTCCACGACATCTCTCCCACCTTTGACGATTCTGAATATCTCATCATCATCAACCATGTTTGTCAGGCCGTCAGTGCACATCAAAATGATATCGCCCTTCTGCAAGCGATATTCAAAGAAGTCCACTTCCACATCATCTTTTGCCCCGATTGCTCTTGTAATAATATTCTTATCCGGGTGATGTTTGGCTTCCTCCTCATTTATTCCCCCTAAACGAACCATTTCTTCCACAAGAGAATGGTCTTTCGATAACTGTTTTATCTCATCTCTGATTAAATACAGTCTGCTGTCTCCGACATTTGCAAAATACAGTGTATGTTCAATAATTGTTGCAACTACAAGAGTTGTACCCATTCCTTCCAGGCCGGTATCCTGTTTTGCCTTCTCCACAATTTTTCTGTTTGCTTCCCGGACAGCGTCAGTGATAATCAACTCAGGACCCATTCCCGAATGATTTCTGACATGTTCCTCTAAAACCTGCACTGCATATTTTGACGCAAAGTCTCCTGCCTTGTGGCCTCCCATACCGTCTGCAACAACAAACAGATTCGGAACATGACCGACAGGCTTATCTGTTACATATACATAATCCTGATTTACTTCACGCTTTCTGCCTATGTCCGTCAATGAAAATATCTTCATAAACTTCTCCTTATATTTTACTTTTCTCCGAGTAGCGTCTTCGAAGTTGTCCACAGGCCCCGTCAATATCAGAGCCCATTTCTCTTCTTATAGTAACATTTATTCCACTTTTTTCAAGTTTATTTTTGAATTTTTCCGCATTCTGCCGTGTCGGTTTTTCAAAATTTCTTTCCTTAATCGGATTCACCGGAATCAGATTTAAGTGGCAGTTTCGTGGTTTTAAAATGGATATCAGTTCCCCTGCATCTTCTTCCCTGTCATTTACTCCCTGCACAAGACTGTACTCAAAAGTAATTCTTCTTCCCGTCCTGTCAAAGTAGTTGTCACAGGCTTCAAGTACCTCTTTTAATTCATATTTATTTGCCACCGGCATCAGTTCTCTTCTCTTTTCCTGCGTTGAACCGTGAAGGGAAAGCGCCAGCGTAATCTGAAATTTCTCTTCGGCAAGCCTCTTCATATTCGGAACAATTCCACAAGTGGATACAGTAATATTCCTCTGACTGACATGTAATCCGTTTTCATCGCTTATCAGTTTAATAAAGCGGACGAAATTTTCGTAATTATCTAAAGGTTCTCCTGTTCCCATAATGACAATATTGGAAACCCTCTCCCCTGTTATCTTCTGTATCTGATAAATTTGCCCAAGCATTTCCGAAGGAGTTAAATTTCTTGCAAGCCCGTCCAATGTGGAAGCACAAAACCTGCACCCCATACGGCAGCCGACCTGAGAGGATATACAGACAGAATTTCCATGTTTATATCGCATCAGCACGCTTTCCACAACATGGTTATCTCTAAGGGCAAACAAAAATTTATTTGTCCCATCTAATTTAGAAACCTGTCTTTCCACCATTGTCACCGGATAAATTTCATAATCCTTTTCCAGTTTCTCACGCAATGCTTTTGATAAATTTGTCATTTCTTCAAAAGAATCCGCCAGTTTCTCATGTAACCAACTGTATATCTGTTTACTTCGGAAAGGCTTTTCTCCTATGCTTTCCAACTCTTTTTTTAACTCTTCCAGTGTGTAAGAGCGAATATCTTTCTTTTCCATGCTAATCCTTTCTGAACTTCGCTATAAAAAATCCATCACTGTTATGTATTCCCGGAAGTAACTGAAGGCAGCCCTCTTTCACGGACGGTTTCAGTTCATCGCACAACCTGTCTTCCACTGAGACTAACTGATATTGAGGATACTGCTTCAAAAACCACCGCACATTCCCAATATTTTCTTCCTCATTAATCGTACAGGTACTGTATACAAGTGTTCCTCCCGGTTTTGTGTAATTCTGCACAACCGATAATATTTTTCTCTGCAGTTTTTTCAGTTCTTGCTGAGTTTCTCTTGTCATCTTATATTTGATATCTGTCTTTTTCCCCAGAACGCCAAGTCCTGAACAGGGAAGGTCTGCAAGAACAATATCTGCCTTTTCTTTTGACTCCTCATCGCAGATTAACGCGTCCTGTTTCACCGCGCGGATATTTTTCATTCCGGAACGCTCAATGTTATCTTCTATCAGGCTCACCTTGTAATCCGTTAAATCTCTTGCCTCCACATATCCTGTTTCACCCAGTTTATCCGCCATGTGCAAAGCCTTTCCGCCCGGCGCTGAGCAGACGTCAATGACGTAATCTTCTTTCTTAGGGTCTGCTATCTCAGAGACAAGCATGGAACTGATGTCCTGCACCTGAAAATCCCCTTCCCTGAAACTTTCCATATCTCCAAGATAATTATACCCTGAAATTTCCAAAGCATATGGCAGATATGCGTGTTCCTTCACACGCACATTCTCCTTTTTCAACTTTTCCACAAGTTCTTCTTTAGAAATTTTGTTTAAATTACAGCGGATAGTTGTCCCTTTTTCCTCCAGGAAACCTTGAAGAATCCTCTCTATCACTGAAAAATCATAAGATTTCCCCCACTCTTCCAGTATCCAGATTGGCATAGAATATTTTATCGACATATATTCTACCATATTCTTTTTATCGGGATATTGAATATTGCTTACATTTCTGTCAATATTCCGTAACACTCCGTTCACAAATCCTTTTAATTGGAAAAATCCTTTCTTTTCTGCCAGTTTTACCGCTTCGTTGCAGACAGCAGAATTAGGAACACTGTCCATATATTTTATCTGATAGACAGAGTTCCTAATGATTGTGCGGATAACGGGTTTCATTTTATTTACCTTCACTTTTGAAAACTGATTGATTATGTAATCAATCTCAATCAAATGCTCCAGCGTACCTTCCACTACCCTTGTGATAAATGCGCGTTCTTTTTTGTCCAGATACTGATATTTTTCCAGAGTGTTCCTAAGCACAATGTGGCTGTATCCACCCTCTTTTGTAATTTCAAGCAAAATTCCTAATACAATTTCTCTTTCGCTGATCTGCTTAGTCATTTCCTCTTCTTCCTCCCGCAATAATAAGAATACGAAGTAACTGCAAAATCGAACCTGCCGCACTTGCCACATATGTCAGCGCAGCCGCATCTAATACTTTTTTCGTTTCTGCCACTTCATTCTGATATAGCATTCCACTGCTCCCTAAAATTCTGACAGCACGTCTGGACGCATTAAATTCTACCGGAAGAGTGACAAGTTGAAATAACACTGAGAGTGAAAAAGCAATAATACCTAAGTGTATAAATAAATCTGATGAGCGACTGTTAATAAAAAATCCAAGCAAAATTAGCGGCCATGCAATTGTCGCTCCGAAATTTGCCACAGGAACTAATGCCCCTCTGAACCGAAGCGGTGCATATCCTGTCGCATGCTGGATAGCATGTCCGCATTCATGTGCCGCAACACCGACTGACGCTACTGACGCCGACTGGTATGTGCTGTCAGACAGACGAAGCACCTTGTCTCTCGGGTCATAGTGATCTGTCAGATGTCCTGAAACTCTCTCAATACGCACATCATATATATTCGCACCGTGCAGGATTCTCTCCGCCGCATCTCTTCCTGTCATACCGGAGTGGTTTGCTACACGCTGATATTTTGCAAATGTACTTTTTACTCTTGCTGACGCGATAAGACTGATTATCATTCCCGCGATAATTAAAATATATGTCGGGTCAAAATACATTGGATAATACATAATAATTACTACCTCTACTTTCTAAACTATCCTAATTTTGTCTGTTCTTTTATGGAATATCCTCTTAAAAATGCCCCCGCTTCCATTCTCTTCTTTCCCGGAATCTGTAACTGTGTTATTTTAAGAAGTCCATTTCCCGTCTGCACGAAAAATCCGTCCTTCTCCACTTTCACAACTGTTCCCGGCTCATTTTCCTTTTGTCCTTCAAAAATTTCCGCTTCCCAAATTTTCATCACTTTGCCTTCCCACATAGTATATGCACTTGGCCACGGATTTAGTCCTCGGATTAATCTTTCGATTTCTGCCGCCCCTTTACTCCAGTCAATATTTCCCAATTTTTTATCTAACATTCTCGCATACGCAGTAGGAGTTTCGCCCTGTTTTTCTCCTGTAACTGTTTTCTCTTCCAACGCCTTTAATGTCTCCACACACAGTTTTGCCCCTGCTTCTGCCAGTTTGTCGTGAAGACTTCCCCCTGTTTCTTTTGGAGAAATCGGAATTTCCGTCTTAAGAAGCATGTCCCCCGTATCCAGACCTTCGTCCATCTGCATTGTCGTCACTCCGGTAACGCTTTCTCCGTCAATGAGAGACCATTGAATCGGCGCTGCTCCCCTGTATTTAGGAAGAAGTGAGGCATGTACATTGATACAGCCATACGGTGTCATCTCCAAAATCTCTTTTGGTACAATCTGACCAAAAGCCACAACTACCATCACATCTGCCGGATATTCTCTAAGTTTTTCTATACTTTCAGCATCACGGATTTTCTTCGGCTGAAATACAGGTATGCCGTGCTGCAGCGCAACTTCCTTGACCGGAGTAAACTGCATTTCTTTTCCTCTTCCTTTTGGTTTGTCCGGCTGTGTAACCGCCAGCACAACTTCATGACCTGCATGAATCAGTTCTTCCAAAGTTCCGACAGAAAAATCCGGAGTTCCCATAAAAATTACTCTCATCTTACTCTTCCTCCCCGTAAGAAACGTCGTGCAGTTCGCCCTCTACCTTATCTACATATAAATGACCGTCCAGATGATCAATCTCATGGCAGAACGCTCTCGCTAAAAGTCCTTCTCCCTCTATTTCAAAAGGCTGCATATCAATGTCGCACGCCCGCACTTTTGCATAAAAAGGTCGTGTCACCTGACCTGCTTTGCCCGGAACACTGAGACAGCCTTCATCTCCTGTCTGTTCTCCGCTTGTCTCAATAATTTCCGGATTAATAAGAAGGATTGGACCTTCCCCCACGTCAATCGTAACAATTCTCTTTAATATGCCTACCTGTGATGCGGCAAGTCCCACACCCATTTCGTCATACATTGTGTCAAACATATCTTCAATAAGTTCTACTGTTCTCGGTGTAATTGTTTTTACTTCTTTACATTTCTTTGTTAAAACTTCATCGCCTATTTTTCTGATTTCTCTAATAGCCATTGTCTGCTCCCTTCTAAAATACGTTCACCGGATTAAAGTCAAACTGAATTCTTATCCTCTGAAATCCGGAGTTCACCTCAATATATTTTTCTAAAAAATCTTTCATATCTATTAGCATACCATATCTTTCCTGTTTTATATAAATTAATTTTCTGTAAACATCATTTATTTTTTCCACATAAGGACTTACAGGACCGATAATCCGGTATTCTTTTCTTTTATTTACTCTTTCTGCATACTCTTTAAGGAAATGTGCCCCTCTTTCCAACAACTTCTCATCTTCACTTGTCAGATAAATGGCAAGCAACTGCTCTGCCGGAGGGTACCCCATAAGTTCCCTGTAATTGATTTCTGCCTCGTAAAACGCTTCATAATCCTGTCTGGACGCTGTCTGAATACAGTAATGCTCCGGACTGTATGTCTGAATCACTACTTCACCTTTCTTTTCGCCGCGTCCTGCCCGGCCACCCGCCTGTGTCAGCAGTTGAAATGTTCTTTCCCCTGCCCGATAATCGTCCGCATAGAGTGATAAATCCGCAGCCAATATGCCTACTAAAGTGACATTTGGAAAATCATGCCCTTTTACAATCATCTGCGTTCCAATCAGTATATCCGCCTCCTCATTTGCAAAAGCCGATAAAATTTTCTCGTGACCGTCTTTTGCCTTCGTCGTATCCATATCCATTCTCAGCACTCCCGCTGTCGGAAATTCTTTTTTCACAAGTTCCTCTATCTGCTGTGTTCCCGCTCTAAAGCCTCCGATGTGTCGCGACCCGCATTCGGGACAACTTGTATGCATCGGTTCTTCATAACCACAATAGTGACACACCAGTTTTCCATTTTTATGCGCAGACAACGCCACGTCACAGTGCGGACACTTTGCCACGTAGCCGCAGGACCGACAGGAAACAAACCCTGCATATCCCCTGCGGTTGATAAATAAAATAATCTGTTCTCTCTTTTTCAATCTGTCTGACATAAGAGTTCTCAGTCTGTCACTGATAATAGAACGGTTTCCACTTTTCAGTTCCTCACGCAAATCCACCGTGTACATTTCCGGAAGCTGCTGACCTGTTGCCCTACACTTTAATTCCAACAGAACATATTCTCCGTGGAGCGCTTTATAATAAGAATCCACCGAGGGAGTTGCCGAGCCAAGCACTACGCTCGCACCTTCCATCTCCGCTCTCCTTCTCGCTGTCTCCCTTGCATGGTATCTCGGAATCTGCTCACTTTTATAAGTCGCCTCATGCTCCTCATCAATAACAATCAGCCCCAACTTTTCAAATGGGGTAAAAAGTGCCGAGCGGGGTCCTATCATTACATCTATTTCTCCATTTTTTGCCCTCATCATCTGGTCATACTTTTCTCCATCTGACAATCGGGAATGCATGATGGACACTCTGTCGCCAAATCGCTGATAAAAACGCATCACAGTCTGATAGGTAAGGGCAATTTCCGGGATAAGAAAAACCGCCTGCTTTCCTTCCCGAATCACCTTTTCAATCATTTCCATATATACTTCCGTTTTCCCGCTGCCTGTTACGCCGTGAATCAGATATGTTTTTCGTATTCCTTTATCATAATCATCTTTAAATAATCTTATGGCATTTTCCTGCTCTTTTGTATAAGTAATTTCAGCAGATTTTCTTTCTCCGGCTTTTACCGGATTGCGGTATATCCTCTCCGATTCCACGGATAAAATTTTCTGCTCCTCCAATGCCTTTATCACATTGCGGGCAACATTTAACTTCTTTATCACTATACTTTCCGGAAGTACTTTGTTATCCATAAGTTCTGCCAGCACTCTCGCTCTCGCCTTCATATTTTTGTGCAAAAATTCTTCCAGTTTTTGTTCTGCCTCTTCCTGCGTCAGAAGGAGTTTGATTGTTCTGTTTATTTTCTCCTGACTTTTCTGTTTAACCGGAAGAACGGTTTTCAATGCCTGTATCATCGTTCCCCCATAATTTTCCTTTATCCAGCCTGCCAGCGCCACAAGCCTTCCCTCTATCTGCACTGCCGTATCTGAAATATCATGAATCACCTTCATCTTAGTGGAATCATAGTTGCATTTTTCAGAAAAACCTACAATGTACCCTTTTTTCTCCCTATTTCCAGCACCAAAAGGAACGAGGACCTCCATGCCCTCTTTTAATTTTCCCTCCAACTGTGGCGGAACAATATATTGAAACACTCTGTCTACATTTTCATGTGCAATATCAATAATAATATCTGCATACATTTTTCTTTTCCTCATCTATAATGTGACAGACTACTTCCCTGTCTGTCATGTGATACCTGATTCCCTCTATTTCCTGATACTCCTCATGCCCTTTTCCGGCAATCACTATAATATCCGCAGCACCCGCATATTTTATTCCATAACGAATGGCTTCTTCCCGATTACATATCTCCAAATAATTGCCATTTCCGTCCTCCACCCCTTCTCTTATTTCACTCATAATCTGTAGAGGGTTTTCATATCTTGGATTATCAGAAGTAATAATCGTAAAATCTGCCAATGCGCCCGATACTTTTCCCATTTCATACCTGCGTTCTTTTGCTCTGTTTCCGCCACAGCCAAAAATACAGATAATCCGATGCGGACGATATGAGTGTACCATTTCTAAAATACTTTGTAAACTCATTGCGTTGTGAGCATAGTCAATCAGTATGATCGTCCCCTTATTTGTACTTATCTGCTCTACTCTTCCCTTTACCTGTGTCTTACATAACGATTGTCTTATCTTTTCAAACGAAACGCCTAATCTTCTGCATACCGCTATGGCACATAAAGAATTATAAATATTAAATCTGCCCGCCATGGACAGAACAATATCGCCCCGATCTTTTCCATTAAGCCGATACCGAATTCCCAGCCGCCCGCTTTTTCTTGTCACCACTTCATCTGAAGCATAATAATCTGCCTCCTTAGAAAATCCAACCGTCTCCACATCACAGTTCGCGCGCAGAAACATTTCCCTCCAATACGGACTGTCCATATTTGCAATTCCAAAATCACTCTGACTAAACAATTTCGCCTTACAATTTTTATATTCTTCAAAATCTTTATGTTCAAATTTTCCAATGTGGTCTTTTCCCAGATTGGTAAATATCCCTATATCAAACTGTATTTCATCAGTTCTGTGCAGTTTCAGTCCCTGTGAGGACACTTCCATGACAGCGATATCACATTTCTGCCGAACCATCTCCCTTAAAAATCTCTGTATATTTACGGATTCCGGTGATGTATTTTTCGCCGGTATTCTCTTTTCTCCGATACGGATTTCAATCGTCCCGATAAGCCCCACTTTGTAACCCGACTGCTCTAAAATATGATAAATCATATAGGCTGTCGTTGTTTTTCCCTTTGTTCCCGTGATGCCTATGACTGTCATTTCTTTTGACGGCTCTCCGTAGAATACACTTGCTATTTTTGCCAGTGTTTCCCTCACATTCTCTACCAAAATAAAAGTAACTTCCCTAGGTACTTCTATTCTTCTGTCCGCTAAAATGGCAACCGCTCCTTTTTCTACCGCTTCACCGACATATAATGCTCCGTCTGTAGCCGAACCTTTTATACAGACAAACAGTGTATCTCTTTCCACTTCTCTCGAATCGTGTGTCACTTTCTCAATATCCGGTTCTGATTCTCCCTGTAATATACTGTATTTTATCGGTCGTAGCAGATTTGTCAGTTTCATATGCCACTGCCTTTCCCTACTATTTTAGAAATGTTCCACGTTTCACCGCGTCTTCTCCGAAACGTTTTCTTATCTCGTCCAATGCTTTATCTAATTTTCTATGTTTTTCATCTTTTGGCTTCTCCTGTTGTATATCAAATATACTTAACTGTTCCGGCGCCGTTTCTTCCACCAGTTTGGACGTGCGGATTCCCAGAAGTCTTATCGGCTCTCCATTCCACAATTCCTCAAAAAGCGCGCATGCATTCTCATATAAAGTTTTATCCTCATACGCTGCCCTTCTCATCTGCCTCTGATGAGATACACTCCGGAAATTATAATACTTGATTTCCACACTTATCATCTGTGCTTTCTGCCCTGCTTTTCTGAGCCGTTTACCCACACTTTCCGAAAGCCAAAGAAGCACTTCTTTCGCCGTCTCTTTGTCAGCAACATCTCTCGCCAGAGTTGTTGAATTGCCTATCCCCTTCGCATTTGTCTCTTCCGACTGTACTTTTGCATGGTCAATTCCGTTTGCAAATTCCCAAAGCATCTTTCCATGACTTTTCAGATGCAGTTCCAATATGCGCGGATTCGTTCCGGCAAGTTCACCTATTGTATTTATCTCCAGTTTTCTCAACACTTCCACACTTGCTCTTCCCGCCATATATAAACTTGACACCGGAAGGGGCCACATTTTCTTTGAAACTTCCTCTGGAAACAGCGTGTGAACACGGTTTGGCTTCTCAAAATCTGATGCCATCTTTGCCAGCAGTTTATTCGTTGAAATCCCTATATTGACCGTAAACCCAAACTGTTCCAAAATCTTATTCTTTATCTCCACTGCCGCCTCTACGGGAGATGTATATTTGTACGCAATTCCCGTAAAATCCATATAGCATTCGTCAACACTCACCTGCTCAATATCTGATGTATACTGCCTTAAAAACTCCATTAGTTCCTTACTATATATACTATACATTTTATGGTTAGGTGGTTCCATAATCAGATTCGGACACTTACGAAAGGCATTCGCAACAGGTTCCCCCGTACGAATGCCATATCTTTTTGCCGGAACAGATTTTGCCAAAACAACTCCGTGTCTTGATTCCTGATTACCGCCGATAATGGCAGGAATCTCCCTTAAATCTATATCCGCTCCCTGTTTTAACTTTTCTACTGCCGTCCAACTTAAATATGCTGAATTTACATCAATATGAAAAATAATCGGTGTCATCTTATCCTCTTACACTTGCTTTTAATTCATTGTTTTCCACATCGATTAAAATTATATCCTGACTTTTTACCTTATCTGCCAAAATAAGTTTAGCTGCAAGAGTCTCCACATGTTTCTGCAAATATCTCTTAAGCGGTCTTGCACCGTACATTGCTTCGTACCCTCTCTCCGTAATCATTGCTTTTGCCGCCTGCGTCAGTTCAATGGAAATTTCTTTCTCTTCTAATCGATGATTAATATCTTTTACTAACAAGTCAATGATGTCACAAATATTTGATTTCGTCAACGGTTTAAACATAATCGTTTCATCTAAACGGTTCAAAAATTCCGGTCTGAAATGGTTACGCAAATCTCTCATCACCAGTTCTTCGCTCTCTTTTTGAATGTTTCCGTCACCATCAATTCCGTCTAACAGGTAGGCCGAACCGATATTTGATGTCATGATCAGAATCGTATTCTTAAAATCTACCGTTCTTCCCTGTGAATCCGTAATACGTCCGTCATCAAGCACCTGAAGCAATACGTTAAATACGTCCGGGTGTGCCTTTTCAATTTCATCAAAAAGAACAACTGAATACGGTTTTCTCCTTACTGCCTCCGTCAACTGCCCGCCTTCATCATATCCCACATATCCCGGAGGCGCTCCGATTAATCTGGATACGGAATATTTCTCCATATACTCACTCATGTCAATTCTGACCATATTGTTTTCATCGTCAAACAGACTTTCCGCAAGCGCCTTTGCAAGTTCCGTTTTACCTACACCTGTAGGTCCAAGAAACAGAAATGAACCGATTGGTTTACTCGGGTCTTTGATACCTGCTTTTGAACGGATAATTGCCTCTGTCACTTTCGTAACACCCTCGTCCTGCCCGATAACACGTTTATGAAGTTCCTCTTCCAAATGAAGCGTTTTATTTCTTTCACTTTCATTTAATTTTGCTACAGGTATGCCTGTCCATCTGGAAATGATTTTTGCAATTTCTTCGTCCGTTACACTTTCATGTACAAGCGTAAGTTCTCTTGCTTTGACTTTCTCCTCTTCCTCAGCCAGTTGTTTTTGTAACTGCGGAAGTTTTCCGTACTGCAACTCAGCCGCTTTTTCCAAATCATAAGAACGCTGTGCTTTCTGAATTTCTTTATTCAATGCTTCCATTTCTTCACGGATTTTCTGTACTTTCTCCACGGAAGCCTTTTCGTTATCCCACTGTGCCTTTCTGCCTGCAAATTCATCTCGAAGTTCTCCCAGTTCTTTTTGAAGATTTACAAGTCTGTCCTGACTTAACCTGTCATTTTCTTTCTTTAATGCAGCCTCCTCAATCTCCAACTGCATGATACGTCTTCTCAACTCGTCCAATTCTGTCGGCATGGAATCCAGTTCCGTCTTAATTAAAGCACACGCTTCATCAACTAAGTCAATCGCTTTGTCCGGAAGAAAACGGTCCGAAATATATCTGTTGGATAACACTGCTGCCGATACCAGCGCCCCATCTGTAATCTTCACTCCGTGGAATACTTCATATCGTTCCTTCAATCCTCTTAAAATAGAAATAGCGTCCTCCACGGTAGGCTCTTCCACCATAACCGGCTGGAACCTTCTCTCCAATGCGGCATCTTTTTCAATATATTGTCTGTATTCATCTAATGTTGTGGCACCGATACAGTGTAACTCTCCTCTGGCAAGCATTGGTTTTAACATATTCCCTGCGTCCATCGCACCGTCCGTTTTGCCTGCGCCTACAATTGTGTGCAATTCATCAATGAAAAGAATTATTTTTCCATCGCTGCTTTTAACTTCCTCCAGTACCGCCTTTAATCTTTCTTCAAACTCACCTCTGTATTTTGCTCCTGCAACTAACGCACCCATGTCCAGTGCAAATATTGTCTTATCTTTTAGCCCTTCCGGGACGTCACCACGAACGATACGCTGTGCCAATCCTTCCACTGCTGCCGTCTTACCAACTCCGGGTTCTCCGATTAATACCGGATTATTTTTTGTTTTGCGGGAAAGAATACGGATAACATTCCTTATCTCCGCATCTCGTCCGATAACAGGGTCTAATTTCTGTTCTCTCGCACGCTCCACCAAATCTGTTCCATATTTATTCAATGTATCATAAGTTGCCTCAGGATTATCATTTGTCACTCTCTGATTTCCTCTCACTGTGGAAAGAGCCTGTAAAAATAGTTCTCTCGTAATTCCAAACTCTTTAAAAATAGTTTTTATCTCCCTGTTTGGATATTTCAATAAGGAAAGGAAAATATGCTCTACGGAAACATATTCGTCTCCCATCTGCGTCGCCTCATCATCAGAATGAATTAAAACTTTATTCAAATCCTGCCCGATATAAATTTGTCCGCCTTGCACTTTCACCCTTTTTCTGAGGGCTTCTTCCACACGATTGATAAATAATTCTTTCTGTATGTTCATCTTTTCCAGCAATTTCAAAATCAAACTATCTTCCTGTGTAAGAAGAGAGTACAATAAATGTTCCTGTTCCACTTCCTGATTGCCATAATCGTAAGCAATCTTTTCACAACCCTGCACTGCCTGCAATGATTTCTGTGTAAATTTGTTTATATTCATATGTCACTCCTCCTCTACTTTTGCTTGTTCTACATTATGTATAACACTTACTGTCAGCAATGTCAAGAGTTGAGTGCTAATATTTTTCATATTTTTTTGCAAACCCAGTAAAATCAATGGTTTGCAATCCTTTATATCTTCTAAAATTGTGATTTTTTCTGTTTTGACACCAATTTGACACCAATTTTTATTTTTTTGGTGTCAAGCATTTTCTACTTCGGTTTTGTTATATGCGTCTACAATGTTATATAAAACACTATTTACGCCATTCGGCATAAGCGGTCTGCCCGATTTTGCTTTAAATACAAAACCCGAATATCCGTCCACCTCAAAGGGCAGGTCTGAAATATATTCACAGCCGACTTTTGCCTGCATATCCTTAAGTAGATACCGATTACCACAATCGCTATAAGCACTAAGCTCTGTGCGTTGCTTAAAAACATTGATACAAATTTTGCCCGAAATTCATGTTAATTATCCTCGCTTTCTTCTAATTTTCTCATTTTTTTGCAAAAAGTTAGGAGTATCGCTCCATAACTGAATTTAACCAGTTATTTTGCGACACTCCCAATTCTTTAATCATTCAGAAAATGTAAAACAATATCTGCGAATTTTTCTGCATTTGTGACAATAGTTGGGTGTCCACCAGTATCAAAAGTATGTATGCTGCCATGCTTAACCAGTTTTTTCATTTCCGCGTATTCCTCTAACATATCTTTTCGACACATATCATCTTGCTTACTTCCTATAAACAGAATCGGAATACTCAAACTTTCCAATGGTTTAGAAAACAATGGAATTTTTTTCTTTGCACACTCGACAAGTGCCTGTGTATTAAGGTCTACAACCGTTTCCCAATCTTCACCCTGACACCATTCGTAAAACTGTTTGCCGTATGTATCATGTTTTGCATATTCACGCTCTTTCAGTAGATTTTCCACAAAATTTTGATCTAGTCTTCTGCCGTCAAAACTATCTGCAATTACTTTTTCTATAAGGTCTGGACGTTCTAAAGCTGTATTGACAGCAACCCAAGCCCCGCCACTTGTTCCTAATAGATTTACTTTTTCTAGTTTTAAATGTTCAATAAGCGTAATAACCTGATGAGCCTGTGAACTCCATAAATCTGCTGGAATTTTCTTCACTCTGTCTGATTTCCCATTTCCTAAAAAATCTATCAAAATCACTCGAAAATGTTCTTGATATAACGGCAACAGCATTTCAAACATAGTTGAAGAAACTGCATCTCCATGCAACATGATAAGTGGTTTTCCGCACCCTATTTCTTTATAAAATATTCTTTTTGACTGATACTTAAAATATGACATAATTTTGCCTCCTAATCAATTTTAATATTATTTCTGATTAGCAAGGCGTAATAGCATTGATACACCTTGCTATTACAAAGTTACAAAAATACCCATATTCCAGTCCTCCTTTCGCTTTTCCTCTTAATTCAATTATACTATTCTATTGTACGAAATGATATATGGTGTTAGAATATAAATAGTACAAGTCAAAATGAGAATTCCTTATAAGAAAAATTATGGTACAATGTAGGTACCGCACTGAAGGAGGATCTCATTATGGCAAAGCACTATGACAAACAATTTAAGCTGGATGCAGTCCAGTATTATCATGATCACAAGACCTTAGGACTGCAGGGCTGTGCTACAAATTTAGGAATCAGTCAGCAGACTTTATCACGCTGGCAGAAAGAACTGCGTGAAACAGGTGATATTGAAAGCCGAGGTTCCGGTAACTATGCTTCTGATGAAGCAAAAGAAATCGCACGATTAAAACGAGAATTACGAGATGCACAGGATGCCCTTGAAGTATTAAAAAAAGCAATCAACATTCTGGGAAAATGACGGAAGCCATTTATCTCGAAGTTACGGAGATGGCAGAAACTGCCC